>CADDYR010000130.1 GCA_902810765.1 Chloroflexota bacterium | reverse complement strand
CCCTGAGCAGCTCGAGCAGCCTCTGTCGCCTGGATTCTCCCCGGCCCACACCGCCTCCCTTCTCTTGGCAGTATAGGAGCCGAGGTGGTGTAAAGTCAACTGTCATGACAGCATTTCTGTGTAAATTCCTGTTTCCTTTTGATCATCAGATGGCAGCTTTCGATCGAAACGTTACATCGGGTGGGCATTGCCGCTCTCGGCCAGCTCATCCCCACGAGCATATATAGTCTTCGCGGGACCGCCGGGAGGAGCGGGGCTCGAGGCCACCAGATATCGGCTATCGCGCGCTCCGTCCAGACTCGCCCGCACTGGGGCGCCCACACGGCTGCGCTCGTGGTGCTCGAACCGCTCCGATCCGCTCCCTGCTAAAGCCAGCCCGCCCGCTTGAAGATCAGGTACAGCGCCACGGACACCAAAGCCATCAGCCCCAGCGCATACGGATAGCCGAAGATCCAGCGCAGCTCCGGCATGTACCTGAAGTTCATCCCGTAGATGCCCGCTACGATCGTCGGGACCGCCAGGATGGCCGCCCAGGCCGATATCTTCTTTGTCTGGTTGTTCTGTCCTATCGCCAGCAGAGCCAGGTTCACGCCGATGATGCTCGACAGCAGCTGCCGAAGGGAGTCCACCTGCGCGGTTACTCGCAAGAGGTGGTCGTGCACGTCGCGCAAGTACCTCCTGATCTCGACGTCCGCCCCCTGCGCGTCCTCCTCGATCAGGCGCTCGAGCGCCGCCGTCAAAGGCTTGGCGGCCCTGTCGAACACGATCACCTGGCGCGACAGCTCATAGGTCCTGCGCGTGGCGTCGGGCCTGCCAGCGAACACCTCGCTCTCGATCTCGTACACGTCCTCCTCCAGCCCCTCGGCCACCGGTGCGTAGTTGTCCACCACCCAGTCCGTGATCGCGTACAGGATGGCCATCGGTCCCTTGCGCAGCAGCTCGGGCTGGCCCTCCAGCCTGCGCCGCACCTCGCCGCGAGGCGAGGGCTCGCCGTGGAGCACCTCGATGACGAAGTCCGGCCCCGCGAACACGTGGACCTCCCCTATATCCACGGCCTCGGATTCGTCCACATAGCGGGCAGGTCTGAGCACGACGAAGAGGCCCTTGTCGTACCGCTCGAACTTCGGTCGCTGGCCTCCCTTGATGATGTCCTCCACCACCAGGGGGTGAAGCTCGAATTCGTGGGCGACCGAGGCCAGCTCCTCGTAGGTGGGCCTGGAGAGGGTGATCCAGGCGATCCCGCGGTGCGCCCGACAGACGTCGTAGGTCTCGTCGAGCGATCGCGGCTCCACGCGCCGGCCGTCCACATAGACAGCTATGTCCGAGATCATATCGGATTATATAGTCGGCCGGAGCGAGGGCGTATGCAAGCAGTCAGATCGGACCAGCTTCCCTCGCTACAAACGGCGCGGAGCGTCCAGCACTCCTCGGGCATCACCGTTCCTCGACCCGACGTAGCAGCGGCCGGAAGCTAAGCGGCACCCAACCCGAGTCGATCACGAGGCTCCGCGAGCGCGCCCGAGGGATGATGCGCGGCCAGCACGGCCACGAGCAGAAGAGGACCGCGTCGTGCGGCTAGCTGTAGAATGAGTATCTGGGAGGAGTCGGGAGTGAGTCGAAACGCAGCGGAAGGTATCGCGAGCCCGCGCTTGGAGAGGCTGCAGTCGGAGGTGGAGGCTGGACACGCGGACGCGCTGGACGATTTCTGGCGGGAGATCGAGGCGCAGGGAACCCCTCTGGTCGAGGCCATAGAGAGCGGAGATCGGGCCGTGCTGATGACCCTGCTGTACCGCCACTCGCCGGGCACGAGGAGCGTCGCGGTCGTCGGGGGGCTGGCGGGGGCAGACGTCGCCGGCCACCGGATGAGGAGGCTCCCGGGCACGGACGTCTGGTACCTGACGCGAAAGGTTAGGGATGACCTGCGTACGACCTACCAGATATCCCCGAACGATCCCCTGACCCCATTGGACGAAGCTGGTACATGGGAAGAGTGGCTCGCCAGGACGGCAAACTGGATGCCCGATCCCTTGAACCCCCGCCAGCTCGTTCATCCCCGGGACCCCGAGGAGCCGGACAGCGCGAAGAGGGTGGAGTCGGTCATCGAGCTGCCTGGGGCGCCGCCCTATCCGTGGACCGAGCGGCGGCCGGGAGTGCCCGAGGGGACAGTGGAGCTCCACCGCATCCGCAGCAAGGTTCTCGACGGCGAGTACCGCGTCTGGGTCTACACGCCTCCCGGCTACACCGCGGACGGCGAACCCTGCGACCTGCTCGTCCTCCTCGACGGCCGCGACCACCTCGAGCTGATCCCCGCCCCGGTCACTCTGGACAACCTGCTGTTCGAAGGCTCCATCCGACCGACGGTGGCGGCGATGGTGGAGAGCCCCACGATCGAGACGCGTATGAGAGACCTGGCGTGCTACCCGCCGTTCGCGGGGTTCCTCGCCGACGAGCTGATGTCCTGGGTGCGCGGGCGCTACCGCGTCACGCCCGAATCCGGACGGACCATCGTGGGCGGAGTGAGCCTGGGAGGTCTGGCCGCGGCCTTCGCGGCGCTCGAAAGGCCGGACGTCTTTGGCAACGTGCTGTCGCAGTCGGGAGCGTTCTGGTGGAAGCCCGATGAGGATTCGGAGCCCGAGTGGATGGCAAGACGGTTCGCCACGAGCCCGCGCCTGCCATTGCGTTTCTACCTGGACGTGGGCCTGATGGAGCCGGACGCGCAGCTGTCTTCGAATCGGCGCCTGCGGGACGTGCTCCGGGCAAAGGGCTATCTGGTCCGATACGTCGAGTACAACGGGGCGCACGACTACATCTCCTGGAGAGGGCTGCTCGGGGACGGGCTCGCCTGGCTCGCGGGTCCGCGACTCCGCAATCCCGGCTTACGCGAGACGGGCAGTCCACCGGCATCTGGCACGCGTGATGCTCGCGCCTGCTCATACGACCAGAGGGCACAAGGGGGTGCGATGTGACCTACGGCAAGAGTGCGAGCGGGACATCCGACGAGCTGTACGATCTGGTGAGCGTGCTCCACCACGCGCTCCGGGAGGTCAGGGCGCTGGAGCGCTACGGCGAGGACGCCCGACTCGGCGGCGACGCGGAGCTCGCAAGGTTCTTCCGGGAGATCGCGCGGGAGGACCACAGGAGGGCGGAGCGCGCCTCGCGGCTGCTGGGCAGGTACCTGGCGGAGGACGCCGGACGCCCGACGGCGCCCGCGGAGCGCGAGGCGCCGGATACCTACGACGATGTGACGGAGGCGTCCGAGGAGTCTTTCCCGGCGAGCGATCCTCCCGGCTGGGTATCCGGCCGCTTCTAGCCATCCCGTCGTCCGTGCTCGGACGACGCGTGCTTGCGGCGACCTCGAGCCCGGAACCGAAGCAGCGCCCGATCCCCCAATACCTGCAGATTCAGTCCCGGAGGGGCTTGACTGCGCGCCACGCTTACAGTAGAATCGGATCAATCAGAAATTATGGATCGAACCATGAACACTGAACAGCTGCCGGACGTGTACAACCTCCAGAGCATAGAGCAGATACGCGCGCTCGCGGACCCGCTGCGTGTGCGCATTATTGGCGCGCTCACCGAGGAGCCGATGACCGCCAAGCAGGTCGCGGTGTACCTCGACGAGCCCCCGCAGCGGACGCACTACCACATCCGCGAGCTCGAGAAGGCGGGCCTCCTGAAGCTCGTCGGCACGCGTGAGCACGGAGGGATCCTCGAGAAGTACTACCGGGCGCTCGCCAACGGCTACACCGTGCCGGAGTCGCTCATCAGCAGCATGAGCCGGGACGAGGCGGCGGCCGCGATGAACCGGCTGCTCATCTCCTCGGCTGACGAGTTCCTCCGCGTGTTCGGTCACCCGGACAAGCGCTTCGCACAGGCCAACTGCACGGTCAACATCTCGGGCGCCTGGCTCACCGAGGAGGAGTACCGGGAGGTGAACGACCGCATGACGGAGCTCCTCGAGCCGTATCAGCACAGGAGACGGAAGGAAGGTGTGCACGAGTACTCCTTCGTGCTCCTCTCATACAGAGCGATGGAGCACGAGGACGGAGACTGATCGGAGAGAGTAGGGCGCGCGGACGTCTCCCGACCCACCGGCGCCTCGCTGCGGACACGCCACAGGAGGAACCCCATGCAAGTCATCACGGGAGACGGCACGAAGCCCGGCCTCCTGATCAACCGGAACTACGCGCTGCTCTGGCTGGGGCAGACAGTCTCGGCGTTCGGGGACTTCGTCTTCAACACTACCCTCGTCGTGTGGATCGCACAGGAGCTCGCGCGGGGGCAGTCCTGGTCGCCGATCGCGGTCAGCGCGGTGATGATCGCCGCCTCCGTGCCCATCCTGCTCCTCGGTCCGATTGCAGGCGTGTTCGTGGACCGGTGGGACAAGCGCCGCACGATGATGCGGATGGACGGAGCGAGTGCGGCGCTCGTCGCACTGCTCCTGCTCGTCTCCGGCGCGCTCCCGCTGCCCGGGCTCTCGGGAGGTGTGCCCGTCGGCTGGACGCTGGGCGCGATCTACGCGGTCGTGCTCCTGGTGAACTCGTGCGCCGTGTTCTTCCGTCCCGCCTCGCTGGTCACGCTCGGCGACATCGTGCCGGAGGAGCATCGGCCCCGGGCGGCTGGGATGACGCAGGCGTCGTTCAGCCTGGCGATGCTGGTGGGCCCGCCGATCGCCGCGCCGATGGTGCTCGTGTTCGGCTCGGAATGGGCTCTGATGATAGACGCCGCGTCCTTCGTCGTCTCGCTGATCGCGGTGTGGGCGATCCGCGTGCCCGTCCACGTGAGCCCGAAGGCGGAGACCCCGCTCTTCCTCAGGGAGCTGCGCGAGGGGCTCAGGTTCTTCCGCCGCTCCAGGCTCCTGACGACGCTGGCGATCTCGGGTGTGATCGTCATGCTCGGGGCGGGCTCGCTGAACGCGCTCGACATCTTCTTCGTCACGCGCAATCTGCACGCGCCGGCGGAGCTGTACGGCGTGCTCGGCGCCGCCCAGGGCGCGGGGATGATCCTCGGCGCGGTGGTGGCGAGCGTCATCGCGCAGCGGGTGGGGCTCACCCGGATGATCTGGGGAGTGCTCCTCGTGGTGGGAGTGCTCATCGGCGTGTACGCGCGCATGGACAGCTTCGTGCCGGGCGTGGTCGTCATCTTCGTTCTCGGGCTGACCCTGCCCGGCCTGAACATCGCGATAGATCCGCTGATCCTCCTGGCGACGCCGCGCGAGTTCGTGGGGAGGGTGTCGGCGACGCTCGAACCACTGGTGACCGCCGCGAGCATCGTCGGCACCGCGCTCGGCGGATTCCTGTACGGCACGGTGCTGCGCGATTTCCACGCGATGGCCTTCGGCATCTCCTTCGGCCCGCTGGACACCATATTCCTTTGGGTGGCCGCGCTGTGCGTCCTGGGCGGGGTCTACGCGATGCTCAACCTGCGGCTGGAGCGCCCGGCGCCTCCCTCGGAGCCCGAGGAAGCTGGCGCCGCCGCCACCGCGGCCTGACGGTGGCGACGCCAGCTCCTGCCCCCCTGGCGCGCTAGGCGCGCTCCAGGCCGAGGTGCACGGCCCCGTCCGCGCCGGCGAGCGCCGCGCCCGTGGCCTCCGGGTATCGGATCCCGTGGCCGTACGGGTAGAGCGTGCCGCCGCCAAGAGCGGGGATGCGCACGGGCAGCTTGCCGCTCGGGTTGACGTTTCCCGTGAGCACGCGCACCAGCGCGAGCACCGACGGCGTGTCGTAGCCGTAGGTGGCGAGGTAGGCCGTCGCGCTCGGGAAGTACGCGATGTCGTAGGGATGCTCGACGGATGCCACTACGACGGGCCTTCCGGTGGAGATCAGCGCGCGCACGAGCCTTTGCTGCCCCGAGTCGTACTCCACGTTCTGGGTGGTCACGATGACCACACGGTTTCGCCGTGCTGCGGAGACCGCCTCGGCGATCTGAGTGGAGGATGGGTTGGCGCCGGTCCACAGCCTGTGCGCTCGCAGACCCCGCGCGTCGAGTCCCTGTGTGATCCTCGTGGTCGTCTGCACACCCCAGCCGGTGACGAGCACGTTCCACCCGGAGCCCCTCGGCAGGGGCAGGATCCCGTGCGCGTTTCGCACGAGCGTGATCGAGTGGTTCGCGATGTTCGCGGAGGCCGTCGCGTGAGCGCGCGTGCCAACGGTCCCCGGTATCGCGTCCGGATCCACGTACGGGTGCTTGGGCAGGCCGAGCTTCGCCTTTAGAGTGAGGATGCGGAGCACGCTCTGATTGATCCTCTGCCGGCTGATCCTGCCGTCGTTCACCGCGTTCACCACCGAGCTGATGGCGAGGCCGAGGTTCGGGGGCATCAGCATCATGTCCGCTCCGGCGTTGATCGCCTGGATGGGGACCTCGCTGTCGGGGAACATCTGCCTCACGCCCGCCATCTGGAGCGAGTCCGTGACGATGACTCCCCTGAACCCGAGCCTGTCGCGGAGCAGCCCCGTAAGGATGCGCTTCGAGAGAGTGGCCGGACGCCCCGAGGAGTCGAGCGCCGGCACAACGATGTGGGCGGTCATGATGCAGTCGGCGTGCGCGGCGATGGCCGCCCTGAACGGCGGCAGGTCTATCGTGTTGATCTGGCGGAGCGTGTGGTGGATCACTGGCAGACCGGTGTGGCTGTCGACGTCCGTGTCGCCGTGGCCCGGGAAGTGCTTGGCCGTCGCCGCCACTCCCGCGCTCTGGAGCCCCTGCACCTGCTGCGCGACCATCGAGGAGACCATCGGGGAGTAGGAGCCGAAGGAGCGCACGCCGATGACCGGGTTCTTCGGGTTGACGTTCACGTCGGCGTCGGGCGCGAAGTTCTGGTTCAGCCCGAGCGCCCGCATCTCCTGGCCCGTGATGTGCGCCGCGGTGTAGGCGTACGTGGTGTGCCTAGTCGCGCCTATCGCCATGTTGCTCGGGAACGCGGTCACGGGCGGCGGCAGCCGGTAGATGATCCCCTGCTCCTGATCCGTCGAGATCAGCAGCGGCACGGGCACGCGCTGGACCAGTGCGGCGTGCTGTATGCCGTTCGAGAGGGTCGCGATCTGGCGGGGGTTGTTCATGTTGCCCGTCCAGGTGAAGTAGATGATCCCGCCCACGTGGTACTTCTGGATCAGCTGCGCGGCGTTCGAGACCCCGTACAGCTTCCGGTTCTGGCTCACCGCCCAGCTGGAGGTGTCGTACGCGCTCTGCCCGTACACGTACGGGATGAACATCTGCCCCACCTTCTCGCGCAGGCTCATGCGCGAGAGGGTCTGCTCGGCCCAGGTGGCCGCCGAGGCGGATTGCGGCGGCGGGGCGGCGAGGAGAGGCAGGGTGATGATCAGGACGAGGGTCAGGGTACGCAGGGTCTTGACGATGTTCATGGCGGTTCCCTCAACCGGCCGGGAGTGATACGGATTCCGTTAGAGATGGCCTCAGCATGGCAGGCTCGACTACTCACCCGGATTCGGTGTGATGCCGGGACATCTCCCGCCGGTCCCGGTCGGCGCCCGGGCGGGAGGGTCTCCTCCAGGAGACTTCATGCTGCACTTGATAACGGTGCGCGATGCCGCGCCGTTACGGAAATGCCAGCGAGGAGACGGTGCCCACCGTCTCCTCGCTGGCGTGTATGGGGGAGGGGAGTCAGCTGACCTTGCGCAGCCTCACGTGCTGCTCGTACTCTCTGACCTTGTCGCAGGTCTGCTCGTAGCGATGAAGCAGCCCGATCCAGAAGTTCTCGAGCTGGTCGACGTCCTCTCCGGCGGCCCTCATCTCCTCGATCTTCCTGCTGCCGATCTCGAGCCTGCTCACCAGCTCGTTGCGCTCGGAGATCAGGTGGGAGAGCGTGTCGCGCTGCCTGGGGCTGAGCCCCAGCGGCGAGGGTTCGGCCATCCTCTTCAAAGCGCTCACCTGACGCCCCCTAAGCTACCTTGTCCTGCTTGAGCAGGTCTATGAGCTCGGAGGCTTCCTGGCGCGACAGCTCCTGGACCCCGCAGCCGTACATGTCCCGGCACCTCGACTCCACCTCGCTCCGGCTCAGGCCCAGCTGGCTCTGGGCTATCGCGTAGATGGCCTTGAGCTGCTTCTCCGTGATCGGGTGCCGCGCGGCCGGCCGGTCGTTCGAGAGCGACACGGGGCCGAGGTCCTGGTACGCCGGCTCGGGCTCCGCAACTATGGGGCCGTCTCCGTCGTCGGCCAGCTCCTCGAGGGCCGCCACACCCACGTTCACGGCATCTCGGAGCGCCCTAGCCTTAGCTCGGGTCTCGGCCATCCTGATCAGGTGCACCCTCATCAACGGCGACACGTTCTCGGGGCTCGCGTCCCCTATGCCGGTGTAGCGTCCCCTCTCGGTCTCCACCACCGCCTGGCAGATCGCCACCTGCCCGTTGTCGGGCGAGGGCACCTGCAGCAGGGTGGTAGAGATCTCGCGCAGTCCCTGGGAGTGCGCCTCCTCGAGGAGTCCCGCGTACAGCACGAAGCTCTTGCCCTGTCTCTCGATTATGAACTCTTTCTTCATCTCTCTCGCCCCTCGGAACTCGGCTGATAAGAACAAATGTTCTAGTGACAGTATACTCCAAACCCGTTCCGATGTAAAGTGGGCGCGTGGGGCTTGGGCCCCTACTCGGCCTTGAAGACGTAGCCCACGCCGGGCACGGTCACGATGTACTTCGGATGCGAGGGGTCCTCCTCGATCCTCTGCCTGAGGTGGAAGATGTGGGTCTTGACGAGGCTGGCGTCCGCGGCGGCGGAGTAGCCCCACACGTTCTGCATCAGGGCCTCGGTCGGAAGCACCTGGCCCTCGTTCGCCATCATGTAGCGGAGGAGCTCGAACTGCAGCCGCGTGAGCCTGATGGTCGTGCCGTCGCGCTGCACCTCCATGTACTCCGGGATGATGCGGAACGGGCCGGCGCTGAGAGCGTCACGGCGCTCCGTCAGCCCGCTCGTGCGGCGGGCGAGCGCGCGCACCCTGGCCACCAGCTCGCGGGGGGAGTAGGGCTTCGTGATGTAGTCATCCGCTCCCAGGTCGAGGCCGAGCACGATGTTCTCGTCCTCGTCGCGGGCGGTGAGCATGATGATCGGGATCGAGCTCTCGCGCCGCAGCCGCCTGCACACCTCGAAGCCGTCCAGCCGCGGCATCGCCACGTCGAGCACCACCAGGTCGGGCTGCTCGACCGCTACCCCCGCCAGCGCCTCCTGGCCGTCGCGCGCCGTGACCACCTCGAACCCCTCGCGCCTCAGCGAGAACGCGAGGATGTCGAGCAGGTCGGCGTCGTCGTCGGCGACCAGGATCTTCAGGCGGTCGGGCTGGCGGCCCGCCTCGGGCGCCCGGGACATCGTGCTAGCCAACAGCTCCCTCTATGGGCAGGGTGAACCAGAACGCGGTGGACTTGCCGGGTTTGCTGATCACTCCGACGGTACCCCCGTGCATCTCGACAACGTCCTTGACTATCGCCAGGCCGAGCCCCGTGCCGCCGCTCACCTTCTCGCCGGTGCTCGCCCGGTAGAACCTCTGAAAGACCAGCGCCTGCTCGGGCCTGGGTATCCCCGGCCCCCTCTGGCGCACGGTGAACCTCACCACCTTGCCCTCATTGGAGATTATCATCTGAATCGGTTCGTTTGGTAGTCCATAACGGCTGGCGTTCGAGAGCAGGTTCACGAGCACGCCGGTGATGCGCTTCGGATCTACGACGAGCGCGGGCATGTGGCCGAGGACTCTGACCTCGAGCCTCTGGTTCTTGTTGTTGAGGAGGGGCACGACGAAGTCCGAGGCGTCGCGGACGAGCGAGCCGACGCTGCTCGCGGTCTTGCGAAGCTGAAAGCGCCCGTTCTGCAGCCCCGCGGCATCGAGCAGGTTGCCGACGAGCGCCTCGAGACGTCGGGTGTTGCGGTGCAGCAGCCCGATCATCTGGCCGAGCTCCTCGAGCGTGATGGAGCGATAGTCCTGCAGCATCACCTCGGTGGTGGCGACGAGCGCCGAGAGGGGCGTCCGCAGCTCGTGGGTAACGTTCGCGAGGAAGTCCATGCCGCTCCTGTCGTGGTCCTCGTCGCGCCGGGGGTACAGCCTGTGAAGGTAGAACCTCTGGTGCCCGGAGGTCGTCAGGGGGCGTATGCCCCAGATCCCCTCCACCTTCTCGCCCCGGACGACGAGCGCGACCGGCGCTGCCACCTCCTCGTCCGCCGCAAGCCCGTGCTCGAGGAGCTCGCCGAGCGCCGGGCAGCCCGCACAGCGCGCGGCCACCACGCTCGAGAGAGGAGCGCCGAGGTCGGCGGTGGAGATGTCGAGCAGGCGAGATGCCTGTCGGTTGAAGGCGTGTAGCTGGTGGTGCGCGTCCGTCAGCAGCGCGGGATGATCGAACGCGTCCAGCATCTCGTGCGGGGATGGAAGCACGGGCGTGGGCGTGGCGAGGCCGTACTCGGACGCCTCTGCGCGCATGGGCTCCCTCCTTATGGCCTACTCCTCTAGGTAGGGATGCAGGCAGTCCCGGACGGCCGGCTCGCGCAGCTTGCGCAGCGCGGAGCCCTCGATCTGCCGCGCCCTCTCGCGCGTGATGTGGAACGCCATCCCAACCTCCTCGAGGGTCCGGAACCGCCCGTCGAGCAGCCCGTAGCGCAGCTCGATCAACCGCCTCTCCCTGACTGGTAGTCTACCAAGAATCTCCCTGACCTGCTCGCGGAGCAGGAGGTCGTTCGCGGAGTCGAGGGGGCAGGGGGCGCGCTCGTCCGCCACGAACTCCCCGAGGTGGCTGTCGCCCTGCTCCCCCACCGGAGACTCGAGCGACATCGGGTGTCTGGCGGCCTGGAGCGCTCTCGTCACCTTGCGCACGCTCAGTCCGGTCTCGGCCGCGATCTCCTCTATCGTCGGCTCTGTGCCGTTCGCCTGTTGAAGGTGCTGCGCGGCCCTGCGCAGCCTGCAGATCGTCTCGCCCACGTGCACGGGCAGCCTGATCGTCCGCGCCTGGTCCGCGATTGCACGGGTGACTGCCTGCCGGATCCACCACGTGGCGTAGGTCGAGAACTTGTAGCCCTTCGTGTAGTCGAACTTGTCGACCGCACGCATCAGCCCGAGGTTCCCCTCCTGGATCAGGTCGAGCAGCGAGAGGCCCCGGCCCTGATGCTTCTTCGCGACGCTGACGACGAGCCTCGTGTTCGCCTCGATGAGCCGCTGCCGGGCCCTCGTACCCCGCTCGCGCACGCACCTCCAGTGAAGGTCGACTGCTCCTGAGTGGGCGGCGACCGCCGCGAGGACCTCTGGCTCGTCGGGCCACTCGGCCGTGCAG
>CADDYR010000129.1 GCA_902810765.1 Chloroflexota bacterium | reverse complement strand
CCCCTCCCACTGTAGTGTCCCGGGCCACTCCGAACTATGCACTCCTCCCCACCCGGTACGCAGACAGCTGGAAGGCTCTGGAGGCTCGCCCCCTCCGATTGCCAAAGCTCGGGCCGCGAGGAGCGTGCCCGGTCACTGACCACGAGAGGCAGGTCAACCCGCACTTTGGCCTTGCCACGGGGAGCGGCCCGCTCTACGGCACCAACTTCAGCTACGGCACCCTCGACTACGGCAACAGCCGAACCAGCGGCCCCTGGTTCCTTGCGAAGGTGCTCTGGTTTGCCAGCCCCACCTACCGTGGCCCGATCCTGATCCGGAGGCATCAGATCGGAGGGAAGCTGGGCGTGCTGTTCAGCCCCACCGGCAGGCTGGTGCCGAACCCCCACATGCTGGATGATGGTCTCGTCACCGATTCCCAAGGAAGGCCCACGGGATGGCGACAGTGGCCATCCTACCTGGCGGTTCGCAGGTCGGGATGCTATGGCCTGCAGATAGACGGCGTCGGCTTCAGCGAGGTGATCGTCTTCAGGGCCATACACGTGCCCTGAGGGCATCGAACGCCCGGACGATATACGCAGGTCCGGTCACGAGTGGCCTCGGTCTCGGGTCCACCGTCCTTCACGGTGAGCGCTCCTGAGATGCTGTATGACCACCTATCCCCGTCGCCCGCGCTGGCTCGCCTCCTCGATCAGCCACGCGTGCCGGTCCAGCCCGTCGCGCGTAGTGAGCACCCGGAACTCGAGGTCGTAGCGCCTGACCTCTCCCGGCTCCAGGAACGGCAGGTCGCCCCTCTCCCGCGCCTGCGCCCGCCCCTGGGTCGGGCAGTTGGAGGGCTCCATGCCCATCACGTACGTGCCCGCGCCGAGCATCCGCCAGTTGAAGAAAGCGGGCAGCTGCCCGACGTCCCAGCGGATGAGCAGCCCCAGGCCCTCCCCGTCCCGCAGCTCCCGATTCGCGAGGAGCGCGGCGGCGCGGCCGTCGGAGCAAGCGACGGGCTCGTGGATGAACACCTGCTCCCGAAATCCCGGCCGGGGCTCGCCGCCGTCTCCCCACTCCGTGAGGCCGCGCTCGGCGTCGGCGTCCCGCGGCCTCACGCTCCGGTGAGAGACCTGGAGCTTCGCGCCCGGCATCAGGATCGGGAAGCCGCCGTTGCAGTGGTACAGGATCTGGTGGGGAGCCCGCTCGAAGCCCTCGTTCTCGACGACGTCGTGCAGCTCGAGGCCGAGCCCGCCCAGCCGCGCCGTGATCTCGCGCCTGAGCGTCAGGTTCTCCCCGAACACCCGGCTCTGGCGCATCGTGCCCCACACCCTGAACACGCACTCGTCGCCCTCCCACGCCTCCGCCCAGCCGAACCCCTCCGCCGGGATGCAGCTGATCCGCCCGTGGAGCCCGTAGGTCCCGAGCTCGTCCTCTCCCGCGGGTCCCGAGTTCGTAAGGCCGCAGGTCGTGACGAGGCCGCCGAAGAAGGTGCGGAGCCACTCGTCGTCATCGTCGTCGTAGTACGTCGGGTGGGCGTCGCCGTTCGGCGAGCGCCAGCTCAGCGGTATCCCCTGGTACTCCGCGTGGGAGATGTCGAGCGCGCGGTCGGCCAGGACGGTGAACGCGAGGCCCGCGCCGGTGCGCACGACCGCCCCTCGCGTCCCCTCCGCGCGCCCGCCCGAGAGCCTGATCTCCGTGACGCCCCCGACCTGATCCAGCCGCCCCATGTGCGCCTGGAGCTCCCGCCTGCTCATCCTCGTCCCGTATAGCTCTGCCATGCTTCCTCCTTTGCGAATCCCTGGCGTGTTTGTTGCTACCGGAGCCGGTGTCCACATCAACCCCTAAAGCGAGGCAGACATGAGCGCCAAGACCAGCACCCGGGCCGAGGTCACGATAGACGGCATCCGGGTCTCAGCATACACGGTGCCCACCGACCTCCCGGAGTCGGACGGCACGTACGAGTGGGACAGCACGACGATCGTCGTCGTGGAGGCAACCGGTGGCGGCAAGACCGGCATCGGGTACAGCTACGCGGACACGGCCACCGCCGAGCTCGTCCGATCCAAGCTCGCGGGCGTCGTCGAGGGCAGGGACGCGATGTCCGTGCAGGACTCCTGGACCGCGATGGTCCACGCGATCCGTAACCTGGGACGCCCGGGCATCGCCTCGATGGCGATCTCCGCAGTGGACTCGGCCTTGTGGGACCTGAAGGCGCAGCTGCTCGACCTTCCCCTGGTCACCCTGCTCGGCCGGGTGCGCGACGGCATCCCCATCTACGGCAGCGGGGGCTTCACCTCCTACACCCTCGAGCAGCTGCGCGACCAGCTCGGGGGATGGGTCGAGCAGGGCATCCCGAGGGTCAAGATGAAGGTGGGGCGGGATGCCGACTACGACGTCGTGCGAGTGCGTGCCGCCCGGGAGGCGATCGGGGAGGAGGCGACGCTGTACGTGGACGCGAACGGCGCGCACAGCCGTACGCAGGCGCTCGCGCAGGCCGAGCGGTTCGCCGAGCTCGGGGTGAGCTGGTTCGAGGAGCCCGTGCCCTCCGACGATCTCGCGGGGCTTCACTACCTACGGGACCACGCGCCCGCCGGGATGGACATAGCCGCGGGGGAGTACGGCTACGACCTGGTGTACTTCGAGCGCATGCTCGACGCCGAGGCGGTGGACGTACAGCAGGCGGACGCGACCCGCTGCTCCGGGCTCACCGGCTTTCTGCAGGTGGCAGCTCTGTGCCAGGCCCACAACGTGCCGCTCTCCGCACACTGCGGCCCGACCCTGCACGTGCCCGTGTGCTGCGCGGCGATCCCCGCACGCAACCTCGAGTACTTCCACGACCACGTCTGCATCGAGAACATGTTCTTCGACGGCGCGCTTGAACCGAAGGACGGCGTGCTGTACCCTGACCTGTCGAGGCCCGGCCTCGGCATCGAGCTCAAGCGCGCGGACGCCCGGAAGTATCAGGTGTTCGGCAAGTCGTGATCGCAACCTCGGGAGGGCAGATGGCAACGCTCGTTCGGAAGGCTTCGACCGCTGGGGAGGACGCCCGCGCACTGGAGCGGGAGCTCCGCGCGTCGGTCAAGGGAGAGGTCCGATTCAGCCCCGGCGACCGCGCGCTGTACTCGACCGACGCCTCAAACTATCGGCAGGTCCCGATCGGCGTCGTGCTGCCGCTCGATGCCGAGGACGTCGTGAGCGCGGTGGAGGTGTGCAGGCGGCACGGGGCGCCCCTGCTCAGCCGCGGGGGCGGCACCAGCCTGGCCGGTCAGTGCTGCAACACGGCCGTCGTGCTCGACTACTCCAAGTACTTCAACCGGATACTGGAGGTGGATCCCGAGCGGCGGATCGCGCGGGTCCAGCCCGGCGTCGTCCTGGACGACCTCAGGGACGAGGCGGAGAGATATCACCTGACTTTCGGCCCGGACCCCGCCACCCATAACCGCTGCACGCTGGGAGGAATGATCGGCAACAACTCGTGCGGCGTCCACTCGATCATGGCGGGCAAGACCTCCGAGAACGTCGAGGAGCTCGAGGTGCTCACGTACGACGGCCTGAGGCTCAGGGTCGGGCAGACGAGCGACGAGGAGCTCGGGCGGATCGTCGCGGAGGGCGGGAGGCGCGGCGAGATCTACCGCCGGGTCAGGGAGCTGGTGGACCGCAACTCCGACCTCATCCGTGAGAAGTATCCCGACATCCCCCGTCTCGTCTCCGGCTACAACCTGGACCAGCTCCTGCCCGAGAAGGGGTTTCACCTGGCGCGGGCGCTCGTGGGCGGCGAGGGCACGTGCGTGACGGTGCTCGAGGCGACGGTGAGGCTCGTGCCGAGTCCGCCCGCGCGCACGCTCCTCGTGATCGGCTTCCCGGACATCTTCACCGCGGCCGACTACGTGCCCCGGATCATGGAGTTCACTCCGATCGGGCTGGAGGGCTTCGACGCGCGCCTGCTGGGTCAGGCGCAGAAGAAGGGCATCCAGCCCAGGGCCGGGGAGGTGCTGCCCGAGGGCCGGGGCTGGCTACTCGTCGAGTTCGGCGGGGACTCGAAGGACGAGGCGAACGCGCGCGCCCACAAGCTCATGGAATCCCTCGGCAAGGAGGAGAAGGCCGGGCTGGACCTCAGGCTCCTGGACAAAGAGAGGGACTCGGAGGTGGCTTGGGGCGTGCGCGAGAGCGGTCTGGGAGCCACCGCCCGGGTGCCGGGCGAGCCCCCCACTTGGGCCGGCTGGGAGGACGCGGCGGTCAGGCCGGACAGGCTCGGCGACTACCTGCGCGAGTTCCGAAGGCTCGAGCAGGAGCACGGGTACAACAGCGCGTTCTACGGCCACTTCGGGGACGGCTGCGTGCACACGCGCATAGACTTCGACCTCGAGACCGTGTCCGGCATCCGCGACTTCACGGCGTTCATAGAGCAGGCCGCCGACCTCGTCGTCAAGTACGGGGGCTCGCTCTCCGGCGAGCACGGCGACGGCCAGGCCCGCGCCGCGCTGCTCCCGAAGATGTTCGGCCCCGAGCTCGTGCGCGCCTTCGGGGAGTTCAAGGCTATCTGGGACCCGGACAATCGGATGAACCCCGGCAAGCTCGTCCATCCGTACCGGCCGGACGAGCACCTCCGGCTGGGCACGGACTACGACCCTCCCGCCGTCCGAACGCACTTCCGGTACCCCGAGGACGACGGCAGCTTCGCGAAGGCGACACTCAGGTGCGTGGGCGTGGGCAAGTGCAGGAGGATGCACGGCAAGAACCCCGAGGACGCCACGATGTGCCCCAGCTACATGGCGACGCGCGAGGAGATGCACTCGACCCGCGGCAGAGCGCACCTGCTCTTCGAGATGCTCCAGGGCGATCCCCTGACTCACGGCTGGCGCGAGGAGAAGGTGAGGGAATCGCTCGACCTCTGCCTGGCGTGCAAGGGCTGCAAGAGCGACTGCCCTGTGAACGTCGACATGGCGACCTACAAGGCGGAGTTCCTCTCCCACTACTACCGTGGCAGGCTCAGGCCCCGCACCGCCTACTCGATGGGGCTCATCATGTGGTGGGCTCGCCTCGCCTCGCGCGCGCCCGGCCTCGCCAACTTCCTCGCACAGAGCCCGGGGCTGAGCTCCATCGCGAAGCTCGCGGCGGGAGTAGCCCAGGAGCGCCGGGTGCCGGCGTTCGCTCCTCGCACTTTCAAGTCCTGGTTCCGATCCGAGAAGCGCGCGGGGTCCGGCGGCAAGAGGGTCGTGCTCTGGGCGGACACCTTCAACAACTACCTGACGACCTCGCCTGCCAGGGCAGCCGTGGAGGTGCTCGAGGCAGCGGGCTACGACGTGTGCGTGCCCACCGCGAGCCTGTGCTGCGGCAGGCCGCTGTACGACTTCGGCATGCTGGACCTCGCCGAGCGCTTTCTCGTGAACGTGCTCGACGCGCTCGGCGACGACATCCGCACGGGCACGCCGGTCGTGGGGCTGGAGCCGAGCTGCGTGGCGGTGTTCCGCGACGAGCTGTGCAACCTACTGCCTCACGACGAGGACGCCCGCAGGCTCAGCCGGCAGACCTTCACCCTCGCCGAGTTCCTCACCAGGGAGGGCTACGAGCCGCCGAAGCTCCGACGCAGGGCGATCGTCCACGGCCACTGCCACCAGAAGGCGGTCATGAAGATGACCGCGGAGGAGGAGGTCCTCGAGCGGATGGGGCTGGAGTTCGAGATGCTGCCCTCCGGATGCTGCGGGATGGCCGGGGCGTTCGGCTTCGAGAGCGGCGAACACTACGAGGTGTCGGTGAAGGTGGGAGAGCGGGTGCTGTTGCCCGCGGTGCGGAGCGCCCCGAAGGACACGCTCGTGATCGCCGACGGGTTCAGCTGCCGGAAGCAGATCGAGCAGCTCACGGACCGCCGGGGGATGCATCTGGCGGAGGTGCTGTCCCTCGCGCTCAGGGACGGGCGTCAGCGCGGCGCGTACCCCGAGCGCCAGTTCGAGGAGGCGACGGCTTCGCCGTCGCCCAGGGCGTGGGCGCTGGCCGGGATCGGAACCGCGTTCCTGGCGGGCGCAGCGCTGTCGGGCCTCCTGCGGCGGACGCTCCGGAGATGAGGGCTACGGCTTCTTGCCCGTCTCGACGGGCTCGTCGGATCTCTCCTCGGGGGGCACCTGCGGGCGCTGCCTCAAGCGCTTGAGCCGCGACCGCCGAGCTTCCCGTGCCTCCCTCGCGCCCTTCACGTCGGGCGAGTACTCGGGCACCAGCTCGTCCATCACGGCCACTATGAACGCGGCCACCGGCATCGCGAGCAGCAGGCCGACGTACCCCAGAAGGGTCTCCGCGACGATCAGCGAGAATATTACTACTACCGGGTGCAGGTGCACCCGCGGCCCGATCACCAGCGGCTGGACGATGTGGCTCTCGAGCTGGTTGAGGATTATGAACAGCACGATCACGAGCGCGGCCTTGACCGGCGAGATGGTGAGCGCGATGATCGCAGGCAGCAGCGCCCCGGCGATCGAGCCGAAGAACGGGATGACCTCCATCAGACCTGCCAGTATGCCGAGGGTGACGGACATGGGGACCTGCAGTATCGAGAGCCCGATCACCGCCCCCACCCCGATCGCGAGCATGTTCAGCCCCGTGCCGATCACCCAGCCGCGCAGCCTGTCCTCGACCAGGCCGAGCAGGTTCATGTAGTGCTCGCGATGCCTCTCGGGTATGAGCCTGCGCACGCCGCGAAGGAGCGACTGCGGATCGTAGGCCATGTACACGAACATCACCAGGCACGCGACGCCCCACGCGAGCAGGGTCGCGGTCATGCTCACCACTCGCGGCAGCATCCCGAGCACGTGGGAGAGCGAGCCCTGCATCTTCCCGCCCAGGTTCGATATCTCCTGAGAGATGTCGGGCAGGAACGGGTACTGCCGATGGAGCTGCCCCAGCGTGCCGCTCATCGAGTTGACCGTGTGCCTCAGCGACGTCACCAGCCCACCCGACTCGCGGATCACGTCCGGGATCACGAACAGGACGATCCCAGCCGCGAGCCCGAGCATTCCGAGGACGACGATGATCGCGCCTGCCCAGTGCGGTATCCCGAGCTTGCCGAGCCAGTACATAAAGCTCCGGAACACGAAGGCAAGTAGGATGGATATCACGAACAGCTCGAGTATGGGGATCAGATGGTACAGGATGAACAGCAGCGCCGCGAGGAGCACGGCCAGCGGGGCGCCGTGCAACAGCCGGCCCCAACCCATCCTGCCGTCGTCCACCGAGTTCGCCATCGCCGCTCCCGCCCCCAAGGATACGTTCCTACCAAAAATGCCCAAGAGAAATATACCGCGGTCCCGACAGAGTGTGTGCATACCGGATGCCACGGTCCGGGGCCGATTCCGCTCCGTCGTTGTGTTATAGTATTTGCCGTTGCTGAAGGAGGGGCATCGTTGATCGAAAAGCGTCGGGCCAGGGCAACGCGCGGATCGGGTTTCGAGCTGACTTCCTGGTACTTCTTCCGGCTGTCGGGCGCGCTGCTGCTCGTGCTCGCCCTGGGCCACATCCTGATCATGCACTACCTGAACGTGCCCTCGACGACGGACTTCAGGTTCGTCGCGCAGCGGTACCAGGGGCCGATCTGGCGGACGTTCGACTGGCTGCTGCTCGTGCTCGCGATGCTCCACGGGCTCAACGGCCTCAGGGTGGTCGTCGACGACTACGTGCGCCCGAGGGACTGGCGCCTGTTCACGCAGTCGGTCGTCGCGACCATCGCGATCATCTGGATCGGCCTGGGCTCGGTCGTGATCTTCAGCTTCGACCCGCGGCACACCGCGAACGTGCAGAACACCGCGATAAGCACGCTGATCGAGGTCTTCCTGATCGCCGTGGCGGTAGGGTTCTATCTGGGGGTCATCGCGGGGGTGGTCTGGCTGGCGCGCACGCTCCTCAGGGGCGAGGTGCCGATCTACGCGGGCGACGTGGGGCAGTACGCCTGGGTGCTGCACAGGGCGACCGGGCTGGGGGTGCTCTTCTTCCTGCTCATCCACGTGATAGATATCATGCTCATCGGCCTGGGGCCGAAGGTGTACGACACCACGGTCGCGTTCTACGCGAACCCCTTCCTCGTGCCGATGGAGATCGCGCTCGTGCTCGCGCTGCTGTACCACTCGATCAACGGCATCCGGATCATGGTCGTGAACTTCTGGGAGAGCGGAGCGTACCGGGAGCGGGAGATGTTCTACGCCGCGCTCGCGCTCTCGGTACTCCTGGTCCTGCCGAGCGTGTACGTGCTCATCTCTAAGTCGGGAATATAGACCGATTAGGTAACATAGAATTGAAGAAATGAGCAGCACAATTCGACCCTCGGCACCTGATAGGTGGATAGCGTGGCTCAGAAGCAATCGCATCACACGTGATACAAGCACGGGTTGGCACTTCCCATACCACCCGCGCAGCGGTCTGATGTCACAGAAGCTCTGTGAGTTCATTGTGCGGGACATTTACGACGCCTGCCCCGTGCTGCAAGAGCAGAGCAAGCGTGGCGAGGCTGCATACACCCTTGATAAAAGATTCGTATGGAAGCGTACTGGAAAGCCGAAGAAGTCTGACTTGGCTATCGGTCACCCCGAAGGAGACATCGAGCTGGAGACACCGTATGGAATCCCCAAAGCTGAGGCCCTGCGGAGTGTGTTGATCTCGCTAGAAGCCAAGGCTACGATGACCGAGCACAACAAGTCGAAACCGCGACTGACTGACGAGCTAACCTCATCGTACGAAATTGTCAACAGGGGATATCCTAAAGCAATTGCCGCTGGCCTCGAAGTCTTGAATATAGCCGTCAGATATGTCTCTCCGACTCGGCAGCAAGGCACCGAAGAACCGATAATCACGAAACATAACCAGCCCTACGCAGCGACCGATGTGATCAATCATCTACGACGTGATCTTGTGATTCGGAACGATATCACCGAGATAGGATTCGATGCTATGGCTATCGTGGTGGTGAACGTGGAGAATTTGCCACTCGAGATCGAGCCGAATCCGAAGGTCGAGATTTGGACAAATCCGCCAGCTCCACAACCGAATGAGCCGCTCCATTACGAGACCTTCGTCTCGCGTATAGCCCGGTTGTATGCTGAGAGATTCAGCAACCTAGACGATCTCGATGCTGAGCGAGCCGTCGAATAGCCCGCTCATCTCACCTGCTACCTTCTCAACCCGCTCCACACCAGCCTCAAAGTAATTAGGATCGAGCTCGTTCGCGATGCTGTTGCGATGAGCCTTCATCGCAGCCACCGTGGTCGTAAAGGTCCCAGCGAATGGATCGAGTACGACGTCTCCAACGAATGAGAACATCCTGACGAGGCGATACGCAAGGTCCACTGGATAGGGTGCGGGATGCTTCCTGGTTGACGCACCTGTCACATCAGTCCAGAACGAACGAAACCAGGCGTTGTGTTCCGCCTTTGTCAGGCGCGATAGCTCGCGCTGTTCATCGGTAGGCTTTCGATACCCCCCGGGCTTGCGTAGCATTAGAATATATTCGATGTCATTCTTGATGATCGCATTCGGTTCGTAGGGCTTGCCAAGAAAGGACGAGCCGTTTTCAACCTCATAGCTGGCATTGGCAACCTTATACCAGAGGATCGGGGTCAGATAGTCCAGCCCAATGCGCCTACATCGAACGGAAATGTCGGCATGAAGAGGCATTACCATGTGGCGTCCCCTATTCCTGCGCCTAGCGACGCACACATCTCCCACAACGCAGACCAGCCTGCCTCCGGGGACAAGGACCCGGTGACAATGAGTCCACACTTTGTCCAGCTCATCCATGAACGCTTCGTAATCGGCAATATCACCGAGCTGGTCAGGATGGTCGTTGTACTTCTTCAGCGTCCAGTACGGCGGAGACGTAATGATCAGATGAACCGAGTTGTCCTCGATCCAATCAAGGTTGCGAGCATCACCCAGGTGGAGGCGATGCCATGTCCCGATACCTGTACCATCTGCTACTTGAACAGGTGCGTTGCTTAGTGCCTCACCTGAGCGGTTGAGCGTCTGTGACATTGAGTGCGGCGCCCCTTTCCTGTGCAGCAAGCTCTTAGCATTGTATGCGAATTGCTGTTTGGTTTCATGCCCCTACCCTGCTAGTTACGATAGGGTTTCCGATCCACGACGGAGCCTGCCTCTAGCGCGAGCGAAGGGCTCGAGGGCAACCCCGCGAAGAGCCTGTTCCCCCGCACTCACAGATTCTTCGGCCCTTTGGGCCTCAGGGATTGACGTTTGGACAAAACGCCCTGGGCACACCACTTGTTGGGTCTCTGAGCGAAGCGCACCTACAACATATGGTAGTTTCTCGCCGTTTGTCTAAACGTCAAATAGACGTTACCGTAGGAGCGGGCGCGGCAGCTACATCGCTTGCCGCTGCTTTGGAGGAGAACCCAAGCGCTGCCAATACGGCCTACTCATCGTTTGCGTTCTTCTACCATTCTCTGTCGTACTTGAGTGAGCTGATAGGGAAGCAGGCAGCGCCACAGCAACCGGCGTCGGTCTAGTTGCCGATGCTTACGACATAATCCGCTCATGCCCAGGGGACTAGCGTTCACGTGAGGCTGTTGCTCTCGGGCAGGCACAGGGACTGAAAGCGGTGGGCTGGCTGTTCACGTTAGTGTGAAGCAACAATCAGCCTACCGTTGCACGACTAGGGGGACCTATGGCGGTGGGGGCAGCATTGGCAGTAGCGCATTACCAGCCGGCTAGCTGGCTCGCAGTTGTCGCAATGGCGATTATGATAGTGTGGCTACTGTACCACCTATGGATAGTCAGAGGGGCATCGGCTCAACACAAAGCCCCCGGGCTCTGGAGGAGCACAGTGGTTGCCATCTTGGTTGCAACCGTTGTCGTCGTGTTGTTCGCCCTCGATCTCGCCGGTCGAGTGCAACCAGCGTGGGGGTTCTTGATCTTTGTTCCCATATGGTTAGCTGCCGTATTAGCCGCCTATTTTGGATATCGCTACATGAGATGCAGGTTCCGCTAGGCAAGGCTACGGTCTGGATCGTCTGGGCAGCGTGACGATGATGACGACGACGGGACAGGGGAGTGCGGGCACCTACACCTACGACCCCTGGGGCAACGAGGTGGGCAGTAGCGCCACCACCTACAACCCCATACGCTACTCTGGCTCCTACCGGGACTCCTCCACCTCGATGTACCAGATGGGGGCCAGGTACTATGATCCCTCGACGGGGTGCTTCACTCAGCTAGACCCTTCCCCCAACAGCATCTTCTCCAAGAACCGGTACGCCTACACGAACTGCAACCCGGTCAATGCCACCGATCCGACAGGGATGTACATCACGTGCTACTGGGTGACCACCTACTACAGGTGCTGGACGACGCCGAACTGGTTCGAGT
>CADDYR010000128.1 GCA_902810765.1 Chloroflexota bacterium | reverse complement strand
ACCATACGTACCCCGCCCCCGCCGCCGGCCCTGCCGACGCGCAGACGGGGTCGGGACAGATAACCTCCGACTTCCCGATGGTGCGCGTCGGCAGGGCCGGCGGCGGGGGCGGGGTACGTATGGTGGGCAGCATCGGCGAGGAGCCGCCCGACACCTCGCTCTCGCTGCGGACCGGCAACGGCAGCATAGCCATCCGCCGGGGTGCTGCTCGCAGCATCGCGCCGGATGCGAGCACGGGGTTCGCTCGAGACCCCCGGATAGCCGTGCTCGAGGCCCTGTCGCGCGGAGAGATCAGTGTGCAGGAGGCCGAGGAGATCCTGCACAGGCAGGGCTGAGCCCGGAATCCAGAGGGGAGGGGACGATGCCGACTGCTCTCGCGGTGGAGACCCACGAGCTGACGAAGAGGTTTCGAGGCAAGCCTGCGGACGAGCAGAGGAGCTGGGCTGACGCCCTCGTGGAGCTCGCGAAGCGGGCGCTTCACCCGCCCGAGACCAGGACCGTCGTGGATCGGGTGAGCCTGTCAGTGAGGCGCGGCGAGTTCTTCGGGATCATCGGCTCGAACGGCGCGGGGAAGACGACGCTGCTGAAGATGCTCGCCTGCCTGCTGTATCCCGACGCCGGTCGCGGCACGGTGAACGGTCACGACATCCTCCGCCAGCGCAACGACGTGAGGCGTTCGGTGGTGATAGCCAAGGCCGGGGGGTGGATGAGCACCCTCTGGCAGCTCTCGGGATGGGAGAATCTGCTGTTCCGCGCGAGGATGTGCGGCCTGTCCCGCACGGAGGCGCTCGAGCGCGCACGCTACGTGGTCGAGAGGCTGGAGATCGGCGACAAGGCGAGCGAGCACTCGTGGAGCTGGTCCGCGGGCGAGGCGCAGAAGTTCAGCCTGGCGATGACGTTCATCGCGCGCACGCCCGTCGTGATGCTCGACGAGCCCACGTCGCACCTCGATCCTCACGTGTCCCGGCTGGTGCGGGAGTTCGTGCGCGAGGACCTCAACCGGCAGAACGGCCAGACGGTGATCATGAGCACTCACTACCTCGAGGAGGCCGAGCTGATGTGCGACCGGGTGGCGATCCTCAGGGAGGGGGTCGTGCTCGCCTGCGACACGCCCGCCGCCCTCAAGCGCACCTACGCCCCCGACCCGATCCTCGAGCTCAGAGTCCGGCGCTACGCGCCGGAGATCGGCGAGGCGGCGAAGGAGAGTCTCGGCATCGTGGAGCTGATCGAGCACTTCGAGGACATAGCGACCGGACACGCACGGCTCCGGCCGAAGTGGGCGGGCGAGCCGGACGCGGCCATGCTCATCAACGAGCTGGGCGTGAGAGGGGTGGAGGTGCTGTCCGTGGGCTCGACCGAGCCCACGCTGGACGACGTGTACTTCAGGCTCGCGAAGGAGGAGGCGAGATGAGCGCTGAGCGAGGCGTGGAGCTGTGGGCGCCCGTCCGGGCGCTGGGCACGAGGCAGCAGCTCGCCGCGATCTGGATGTTCCTCAAGCGCGACCTGCTGCTGCAGACCCACTTCCGCGTCTCGTACCTCACGAACCTGATGGAGACGGTGTCGCAGCTCGCGATCTACGGGGTGATCGCCTCGCTCGGCCAGCACGTCGCGCGCGTCGAGCAGCTCACCGGCGGATACGTGAACTTCGTGATCAGCGGGCTGGTGCTGAACACGCTGCTGGCGACGGCGCTCGCAGGGCCGTACCTGGGGTTGATGGAGTCGTTCTGGAACAACCGGATCGAGATCATCATGGCGTCGCCCCTCAAGCTGCCCTGGTTCGTGACCGGCATCTCGGTGGGCAAGTACGTCGACGCCCTCGTGCGCGTCGCGATCCTGCTCGCCGGCGGCACGATCTTCCTCGGGTTCGTCTGGCCACCGGCGACCGGGCTGCTGGGGTTCCTGGTCGTGCTGGTCCTCGCGCTCGCGGCCACCACCGGCCTCGGCCTGGCCGCGGCGGGAATGGTGTACACGCTCGACGCGCGCGGAGGCCAGGATCCTGTGAGGTTCGTGGTGGAGACTATCGCGGGGCTGGTGGCAGGTGTGTACTTCCCTCTGCAGGTGCTTCCGGCGTGGATGCAGTGGCTCGGCTACCTCATCCCCCACACCTACGCGATAGACGGAATGCGCAGGGCGCTGTTCGGCTCATCCAGCCTGCCGCCCCTGCCGCTCCAGTCCCAGCTTCCGCTGCCCCCGCTACTGACCGACCTGATCGCGCTGACGCTGTACGCCGCGATCGCGCTGCCCCTGGGCTGGTGGACGTTCAAGCGGGGGATGGCTCTCGCCCGAAGCGATGGGAGGCTGTCGAGATGGCTGTAGAGATGCTGGAACGTGCGGACGAGGGGCAGCTGGTGCCCGATCCCTCGCGATGGGCGGTCGAGGTCCGGGGGCTCCGAAAGCGCTTCGTGACGCGGCAGGGCCTGCCCGTGGGCTGGGGATTCGGCAACGCGCACTGGATCATCTCGAGCCTCCTCAAGTACCGGCAGAAGCGCGAGTGGAAGCAGGCGGTGGACGGAGTGGACCTGAAGGTCGAGCGGGGCGAGGTGTTCGGACTGCTCGGCCCGAACGGTGCAGGCAAGACCACCCTGCTCAAGTGCCTGGCCACTCTGCTCTCGGTGGACGAGGGCGAGGCGTACGTCAACGGCTACAGCGTACGCACGCAGCCCGACGAGGTGAGGCTCTCGATGAACCTGGTGGGCAGCGGTCACTGGGCAGCGTTCGACTGGGGGATGACGGTCGTCCAGAACCTGCACTTCTTCGGCGCCCTGTACGGCCTGAGCCGTTCGGAGCGCTCGGAGCGGATCGAGCACACCCTCGAGAGGCTGGGGCTCACGGCCCGCGCGAAGGACACGCCGATGACTCTCTCGGCGGGGGAGCGCCAGAGGATGCTGCTCGCCAAGGGCTTCATGATCCGCACCCCGGTGTTCTTCCTCGACGAGCCCACCGTCGGCCTCGACCCCGACGGCGCGCGCGAGGTGCACGAGTTCATAACTCGCGAGCTGATCGGAGGCTCGGGCACCTCGGGCATCCTCACCACCCACCGAATGGACGAGGCGGAGGCGCTCTGCAGCCGGATCGCGATCATGAACCGGGGTCGCGTGGTCGCGTGCGGCACGCCCCTCGAGCTCAAGCGGCTCGTCGGGGAGCGCTCCGTGCTCGAGGTGCGCGCGGTGAGCGTGCCGCGAGAGGTCGTCGGGGAGGTCCGAGCCCTGCCCGGCGTGCGCGCCGCGGCCCTCGCGCCGGTGGGAGACGAGAGCCTCGAGGAGTCCCTCAGGGTCCACTGCGAGGACGTCGAGGCCATCGGAAGGCGAGTGGTGGGAATGCTCGAGAGGGCTGGCGCGGAGGTGAGGTCGCTCGAGTCCCAGGACCCGACGCTCGAGGACGCGTTCATCGCGCTCACGGACAGGAGGCTGGCGTGATGCAGGCTCTGGCACAGGAGATGAAGCAGGGCGGGCTGGCGAACTGGCTCTACCTGGTCGGCTTCACAGTTCGCAACAGGTTCTGGGGATGGACCTTCTTCCTGCCCAGCTTCGTGCTGAACCTCGCGGAGATGTTCACCGCGGCCGCGGTCTTCTACTTCATGGGGTCGCTCGTCGCGCCCGGAGCGAACTCCCGGATCGGCCAGTACGGCATGGGCTACGGCACCTACATCGTCACGGGGGTGATGTTCATGCTCGTGATGCGGACGACGCTGACCACCTACCACGAGGCGTGGCTCGAGGGCTACTGGGCGACCCAGTTCGACACGTACCTCCAGCACCCCGGCGGTGTCTCCGCGTTCCTCACCGGCGCGGTCATCTTCCAGTACTTCCTCGCGGCGATCAACACCCTTGCGTACTTCCTGGTGGGCGTGTGGCTGTTCGGCGTCTCGGTGGACGTGCCCAACCTGCCGTCCGTGTTCGTGATCCTGGCGCTCGCGGTGGCCTCGCTCACAGGGCTCGGGCTCATTGGCGCGAGCACGTTCTCGCTCCTGAACGCGAAGAACTGGGGCACGAACCCCGTCGAGTGGCTCGTCGGGTTCGCCGTGACCCTGCTCTCGGGCGTGTACTTCCCGCCGACGGTCCTGCCGGAGTGGCTGCAGCGGATAGGCTGGTGGCTGCCACAGACCCACGCGCTCCACGCCGCGAGGCTGGCTCTCGGCGGCAACGCGGGCCTGGCTGCCCCCTCGGTGAGGGGCGACGTGATGTACCTGATAGCGTTCGCGGCGGTGTCCCTGCCCGTGGGTCTGTGGGTGTTCGGGGCGGGGATGCGGAAGGCCGAGCGCGACGGCGCCCTGACGCGGTGGTCCTGAGATCATTCCGACGGAAAGTCTGGCATGATTGGGAAGGTGGAACCACGGGAGGAGGCGCTCATGCCGTTGGACGAGCTGAGACAGAACGAGATGATGGCCCACCTGCTCGATTCGCTGGAGGCAGGCAAGGACATAGGTCACTACGGTCGGCTGGTGTTCGCGATGGTGGCTCAGTACTTCATGGACCGGGACGAGCTGGTGGGATGGCTCGCGAAGGATCCCGACTGCAGCGAGGAGGATGCTCTGGCGCTGTACGGGCAGGTGAAGAGCCGAGGCTACAGCCCGCCGCGGAGAGAGCGGATACTCGAGTGGCAGAGGCAGCAGGACTTCCCCATCTGCCCGAACCCGGACGATCCCGATGCGTGCAATGTATACCAGGACCTGCGTTTCCCGGACGAGGTGTACGAGCACATCGGCGAGTACTACGAGCACAAGGCGGATTCTTCGGCCTCGGAGTGACAGTCACCATCGCCCGGATTCGGGATGACGCCGTTGCCCTCCGGGGCGGGTCGCGGATGAGAGCGACCGGCCACCGCGGATCGTGGTGGCCGGTCTGATGTCTTTCTTCGAGGCAGCTGCTACGCGGCGTGCGCCTCGAGCACCCTGACGGACTCCGGACGGCGCAGCCGCTGCATCGCCTCCTGCTCGATCTGGCGCACGCGCTCGCGGGTAATGCCCAAGCGCTTGCCGATAGCCTCGAGGGTCATCGGCTCGTCGTCCTCCAGGCCGTAGCGCATCGTGATGACCGCGCGCTGGCGCTCGGTGAGCGGGGAGAGCGCTCGGTTGATGTCCTCCCGAAGCATCGCCTCGCCCGCCGAGACCTCGGGGCTCGCCGCCTCCGTGTCCTCGATCACCTCGCCCAGGCTGGCCTCCTCACCCGACGTGAGAGGCGCCTCGAGCGAGAAGGGCAGCCTCGCGGCGTCCATGTACTCCCCGATGCGCTCCGCGGGGATCCCCACGGCCTCGCTCAGCTCCTCGGGCGTCGGCTCGCGTCCCAGCTCGAGCGACAGCCTCTGAGACTCCCGCCCGATCTTGGTCAGCGCCTCGCCCACGTGCACGGGCAGGCGGATGGTCCGACCGCCCTCGGCAAGGCCACGGGCGACCGCCTGGCGTATCCACCAGGTGGCGTAGGTGGAGAATCGGAAGCCCCTGCGCCAGTCGAACTTCTCGGCCGCCCGCATCAGCCCCAGGTTGCCCTCCTCGATGAGGTCGGACAGAGGCAGGCCATGGCCCACGTAGCGGCGCGCCACCGACACCACGAGCCTCAGGTTGTGCTCGATGAGATCGCGCTTGGCGCGCTCTCCGCTCTCGACCTCTGCCTGGGCCTGCGCGAGCTCCGGCCCGGAGATATCGCCCTTGGCGATCCTCTCCCGCGCATCGCGGCCGCGCTCGATGGCCTGCGCCATCTGCACCTCTTCCTCGGCGGTCAGCAGTCGCTTGCGGCCGATCTCCCGCAGGTACGCGCCCAGCGCGTCGCCCGTTGGGTACTCGGAGGGTGCGGCCTCAAGCTCGGGCTCCTCGATCTCCTCCGATTCCTCGATCTCGTTATACAGCTCGTCTATGTCCCTGATCTCTTCTCTTGTCATCTGCTCATCACTCGGCGGGCTCTGGCTGCCCGATGGCAGCACTCCGCCACTTCAATCCCATTTCTGCCACCCCGAGGGAGAACTCTCTATCTCAGGGCGCCAACGTGCCGCGCTGTGCGGCTCACATTACTTAACAACAAATCTTGGGCCACGGATATGCCATCCGACAGGGGTGAAATCGTGCGGTATGCTGACCAACGGCTTGATCCGGGATCGAGGGTCTGGTCGAGCGGGCGCGCCGGAGCGGCGAGGAACTCGTGAGGCTGGCCGCGGAGACGCGCGGGGGCGGGACCATAACTGGCACCTGGCGGGGCCAGCCCTACGAGATGTCCGCGCTCGTGCCGATGCTTCAGGCGATCAACCACGCGACCGAGCATCGCTCCCACGTGACGACGATACTGACTCGGAACGGCGTCGAGTTCCTCGATCTCGACGTCTGGACCTACTACGACGACGTGCTGAGCCGGTAACAGGATGTAGGGGGACCTTGCGGTCCCCCGTATCAGCACTGCGTGCGGGCTCCTGCCGTGGCCGAGCTTCTTCGACCACGTCGAGGGGAAGCCCCGGAGCTCGCCCGGGTCGAGCGGACTTGTCGTGACTCCCCCGAACCCGCCGGCTTCCAGCGCCCGTCGCACCTGAAGTGCGGCGCTAGCGTCTTCCCAGCCCTGCATCGTGAGGGCGCTGAGGTTGAGCCGCACCTCGACGACGCATCCCGGCCGTGCCAGGCGCCGGAGGCTGCCGGGCAGGTCGCTCTCCGGGACCAGCAGCGCCGAGAGCAGGCTGCCCCACGGGAAGTTGATCGTGATCCGGGTAGCCAGCCCCGACAGCTCCGCAGGGATGCCGAGAGCGTTGCCCGCGATGAACAGCGCGTTGGATGGCGCCTTCCGCGACGCGGTCCGCATGCCGTCCCTGCAAGCGTCCAAGCCGATCACGAGCGCATCGGGGTTGCGCCGCGCCTCGTGCAGCACGAACTTCCCGTCGCCCGTGCCGACGTCCATCAGCACTTCGGGGTAGCGCGCCGCGAAGCGCGAGAGCTCGAGCGCGTCGAGCGGCCGCGTACGCTTTCCAATGACGATCTCCACCTCTCCACCTTCCGAATCTTCCAGTCCTGCATCCGATCGGTGTCCGGAAGAAACGCAAGGTGGAGCTCGGGGGCGACCGCTTAGACCCTAATTAGGAGGGATGAGGATGCGACCTCCCACAATGTGGGCTCGTCAACCGAAGTGCAGGCTGGCCCTGGAGCGGCCGGGCTCGTTCGGCCAGCAGTCCGTGAGGTGATGGCGAGCTTGCGCCATGGCATTCGCTCCTTTCGAGCTACTAAAGCCATTCGATCCCATACTGTATCAGAGGGAACTGCGCCCGAGCGAGCCCGCGAGCGCCCTGCCTCAGCAATACCGATTCCGGGTGAACAGCGTCCCACTGCCGTCCCAAACGTCCGCTGCGCTCTAGAGCTTGCCCTAAGCAGGGTGAAGGGACGGGTTTCGTGAAGGATCTGGAAGAGTTGGTGCTGTGCGGGAGCTAGCTAGGGATTCTTCGGCCCCTCAGGATGACGGGCGGGGGTGGACACAGGACGGCATGCCGCAACAGACACACGGATGCCGTATCGGTTGGTCTGACTGGGAATCGGGAGTATAATCTGGAAACCTCCGGCAGCACCTCCTGACTGGGTCCATCAAACCCTCGAGAGGTCGGGGCCGGAGATGGGCGTCCTGTGGTACGGACCGCAAACCGCAGGAGGTGCTGCAGTGCACCGATGGCATCATCGAGTTGGCGGCCTCTTCTTTCTGGTGCTCCTGTGCGCGCTCGCCCTGAGTTGCGCCCTCTCTTCTTCGCTGCCTTCCAACGAAGACGACGGCGTTACTGGACTCCCCGCGGCAGTCGGGCGAGTAGTCATCAGCACGGCTCGCGAGCTTGGCATAGCCCCGAGTACGAAGGGATCGATCCGCCCGACAGCACGGAACCAGGGGCTTCGCGACCGTCGGTTCGCTGTTGACACGACGATCCCTTGTGCTGCGCACACTCTTACGCAGCATCCTCACGCGCCTCCCACCCTTTGACCCACTTCCCGCTATCCGATCGTGGTTGAGTACCGTGGGAGGCTCCCACGGGGGAGGTAGCCCACCATGAACCGTCTGGCAGTCGCGTTGATAGGTCTTCTGATCGGGGCGGCGGTGGCCGTGGTCACGACGCTCTCCACTACCGCCCTGCCCAGTCCAAGGAGCTATGAGGCGAGCGCGCCTGAGGAGCCCACACCAGCGCCAGCACCAGGTTCAACTCTCGAGCCGATGGCCACGCTGCCATCGCTGACTCAGGCGCAGCGACAGCGGGCGGTGGACATCGTCTTGGGAAGCGAAGCCGTCGGCAAGCTCATCGAGGGGCATCCGCGCGGGGTCACGCGGGTTGACCCCTTGATCGGACCCGACGGCAACGTCATCGGAGCGGTCGTGTACATAGCGTTCGACTCTCCCCAGACGATCTCAGGTACGTGGTACGCGAGTTCGGTACCGTGCGGCGAGAGAGGTGCATCATCCGGACCGGAGAAGTACTATGAGCCGGCTCCGGTTGTGGCTACCTGGGAGGACCTCGAATCCGTATGGGTATGGGTGGACTTTCATCGAGGCAGCGTCTACACGATCTTGCCGGGCGACGGCGGGAAGCTGGTCGGACGCGAGATGCATGTGCCTGGCAAGCCCACTCCAGCGATCTGCGGTGAGTGAGTCTCTGTTGTAGCCAGCGAGAAGGAGGAGCTCTACCATGTGGAGGCATTTGAATGTACTCGGCTTGGCCATGTGCGTTGGGCTACTGTTCGGACAGATCCTGCTCAGTCAAGTAGTCCACGCGAACCATATTGACGCCTTGACCGATGTGGGGGCCGGAGGAGACTACTTCCGCGACTGGGACTTCATTGACCAGTCGAGCAGGACGAAGGCGAACGTGGACTGGCCGGTCACCATAATCTTCATGGGCAATGCGGAGGTAGACAAGGTCAAGAACGGCCCTCTCGCGGACTTCCCCGTCACGGGTAGCACGAAGTGGTCTCGGCTTGAGGATCGAGGGTCCTGGGTATGGGATTCCGACCCTGGGCGTAAGGAGCACGGCTGTGCCAGCTACCAGAACGGATTCACCTTCCACCACACTCGCGTCTACGCCGATCCAAATGACGACCGAATGAATCCGGACTACAGCATAAGCTGGGGATAGTGGGTGTTCGCGACCAACCACGAGGATCGGAACGAGTGCCTGGATGGAGAGAAGTTCGGCTGGAGCGAGGAGGCCGAGGACTACGTCATGAACATGATCTCGGCCCGAGGCTACAGCGTGATCCACGACTGGGGCAACTGCTACAACGCCGAGTCTGGACACTGGGACACTCGAGCCAGCAGACACGACACACACTACTACAGCAACAACGGATACTGCTCAAAGGTCAACGTGCCTTGATCAGGCGGAATCTCTCACGGACGCTCGGAATGGGATTCTGCGCCGGATTCGCGCTCGCCGCGATAGCCACCGCGCTCACCCTACGCCTGATCGAAGCGAGTGGCGAGGGCAGGTTCGGCCCGGTCTACGAGACGCCGCGGACCGTGGCGGTGCAGGGGCGGAGCCTCAACCGCCTGATCCGCGACACAGTGTACTTCCGACTGCCCGAAGATGCCGGGCAGGGAGTGGACGCCTGGTACAGCCTCGACGTGGATCTCGAGATGAGCCTAGACCCGTCCGCGAGCCCCGAGGCGCGCAGCTACGTGAGCGTGCTCACCGATGTGCGCGCGGCGGCTCAGATCGAGTTTCGGACGGTTCGGGTCGGAGGAGAGCGGTACGTGCGCTGGTCCACGGGGGAGCTGTTCACGGGCGACAGCTCGGGGTTGACGTCCGGAAGGATGCTCAGACTGCGCTTCCGCAACTTCCTGCAGAGGATCGGGGTGAGGCCGGGCATGAACGCGCTCACGCTCCAGCTCGAGCACTACAACGGGGTGGTGGTGACCAGCGCCCGGATGCTGAGGGGATCGAAGATAGTGCGCGGCGTGCTCGGCCCGCCGCGATTAGGCGTGGCGGCCGAGGCATCCCCGAGCCAGGCGAGCGTGGGAGAAGTCGTGCTGCTGCGCATGGCGTCGCGAGCCTGGGCATACCGGCGCGGGGCGTGAGCGTCACTATACGCAGCTCTCGCGGTCTCGCGCCGATGGGGCCCACCCACCGCTACTTCGCACAGCTTAGGCGGGAGGACGGGCGTCTGCGCTTCCGGGCGAGATCGCCGGGCAGGCAGGAGGTCACCGTCAGGGTGGTGGGCAGCACCGGAGGCGACATTACGAAGACCATCTCCGTCGAGGTCGTACGCGCGGGGGAGAAGGGCAATGACCGGCGGTAGGTCGCCGCTCGTCTTAGCGCTCATCGCGCTCGCGCTGCTCACGATCGGTTGTGGAGCCGGACGGCCGCAGGGCACTCCCTTCCCCACCCTCACCTACAAGTACGTAACTCCCACAGGTGGTACCGGCGCCCGTCCGACCATCACGATCATCCCCGTCAGGCTCACCGAGTACAGGATCCTGATGCCCGATCCGGTGCCGGAGGGGTCGGCAATTCTCAGGATCGAGAACGTGGGCAAGATCCCCCACGGCTTCAGGCTCGCTAGGGGCTTGTACTCGCGCTCCTCAGTGGGGCTCACGGAAGAGCTGGAGCCCGGCGCGTCCGCGGAGCTGAGGATCTTCCTCCACTCCGGCCAGTACAGGGTGTACTGCCCCCTGGACGGGCACGCCGAGAAGGGGATGAAGCGGTACCTGCGAGTGTTCGAGTAGCCTCGCGTGGTACCCCGCGGTCCGGCCTGGTCAACTCGTCGGTCCCGGGAGGCAAGCCCTGATCGCGGACCGAAGCTCCTCCATCGCTTCCGGCGGGAGCGCGACGCTCTCCGTGCCGAACAACCCTCCGAAATGGGGATCGGAGAAGGTGTGCCCCGCGAGCTCGCGGCTTCCGGCGTAGCGGGGCACGACGTGCAGGTGGACGTGAGCGTCCCAGTTCATGAGGAACGCGTAGTTGTAGCCGTCCGGCACGAGCAGGGCGTCCAGCGCGGACGCGGTGCGCCGGATCCACGCGCGCAGGTCCACCCACTCCTCCGGGCCGAGGTCCCGCACGTCCACCGAGTGACGGTTGAGCACGAGCACGCACCTGCCCGGCAGGTTCTGGTTCAGGTTCAGCGCGAGCGTCCACAGCTCGCCCCACTCCACCACGTAGCTCAGCCGCTCGCAGAGCGAGCACCCGGTCCCGCGCGATGGTCCGGCTGCGTCCATAGCTTCCCATACCTCCGGTGTATGCTGGTAGTCAACATAGCACACGATCATCGCACGCTTCACATCGTTGCAGCGCGTGGGGCTGCGCAATGGAACGGATAATGCTGAAGCGCCCAGACAGATACCGAGCCGGCGTGTTGGTCACGGGCATCCCGCTGGCGCAGCGCCTCATGCGCCAACTGCCCCGACGCCGGCTCAGGAGGGCGAGGATGTCAGACGATCACGGATCCGTTTCGGCGCGCCTGACGAGGCGAGAGCTCCTGGTGCGGGGCGCGCTCGCGGGCGCCGGAGGCGCCCTGCTCACGGCCTGCGGC
>CADDYR010000127.1 GCA_902810765.1 Chloroflexota bacterium | reverse complement strand
CCGCGGTTCCCAAGAGCGCGGATGGCTCCCCGCAGAGCGCAAGCTCTGCGGGGAGCCATCCGCGCTCTTGGGAACCGCGGTCGTCCTGATCTTCGCGCTCGTGGCCGCACTCGCCCCGCTGATCGCGCCCTACGGCCCGTCCGCCGCGCGCGATCCTGGGACGTTCGTGAGGCAGGGCTCGGTGGAGCACTCGCCGCCGTTCTGGCAGAGGAACCCCGCAGTGCCCTACGACTCCCGCTACAAGCTGGGCACGGACGCCGAGGGCCGCGACGTGCTCAGCCTGCTGGTGTACGCCGTCAGGTACACCCTGACTGTGGGAGTGCTGGCGGTGGCGCTCGCGGCGGTGGTGGGGGCACTGCTCGGGCTCGCCTCCGGTTGGTACGGGGGCCTGTGGGACGGGCTCGTGATGCGGGCCGCGGACACGGTGGAGGCGGTGCCGATGCTGCTCATCTACCTGCTGTCCGCGCTCGTGATGGGCAACGCCGTGGCGGCGCTCCTGGGCGTCCTGCACCTGAGCCTGGACGCGGTGCTCCCGACGGCGGTAGCCCTGTCGTTCGTCGGCTGGACTCCCGTAGCCCGGCTGGTGCGCGGTCAGGTGCTCGGACTCAGGGGCGAGGAGTGGGTGACAGCCGCCCGGGTGGTGGGGCTCTCGGAGTCGAGGATAGCGCTCCGCCACGTCCTGCCGCACACCGCCGGCCCGGCGCTGGTGGCGGCCTCCTCCCAGCTGCCGCTGATGCTCCTAGCCGACGGGCTGATGGGAGCGCTCAGGATCGGCCCCCGCCCGCTGGACCCCAGCCTGGGCGAGCTCATCTGGCTGGAGTTCCCCCAGGCGACGCTCGACCAGACGTTCGTGCTGATGCCCACCGTCGCGTTGATAGCGATGGCCGTGGCGGTCGCCGCGCTCGCCGACGGGCTCGGCAGGGCGCTGGACCCGCAGGGGTAGGGATCAGCAGCCATTATGGCAGGAGGGTGGCGGCTTGGGATGGCGCACCATCCTGGAGTCTCAGGTGCAGGTCATATGGGAGCCATGCAGCGTCGCGGCCAGTGGGGTGCGCGCTCTGGTGTACAATGTCAGTGCCGTATCAGTGCCGTGCCCGCACCGCTCGAAGGCCCCAAAAGCCTGGCGAGCCGGGACGCGTGCGGCCTGGGGATGCGCGGCGATTGCAGGATAGCTAGGAGGACATCGCGCATGGCGGTGGCAAGAACGGGTGCCGAGTTCCGGAAGGTCGAGCTGTCGGCGGATCAGGTGCACTCCTCCCTGGCGGCCCACGTGCTGGCCGACGGCTATCCCTTCGTGTACGACCACCGCCGGAGCACGGGCTCGGAGCTCGTCGACGCCGTGACCGGGCGGAAGTACCTCGACCTGTTCAGCTTCTTCGCGTCCAGCCCCCTCTCCCACAACCACCCCAAGATGACCACCCCGGACTTCCTCGAGAAGATCGCCCGGGTCGCGATCACCAAGCCCTCGAACCCCGACGTGTACACGATCGAGATGGCCGAGGCGGTCGAGACGTTCGCGCGCTACGTGTTCCCCGACTCCCTGCCCCACCTGTTCTTCATCTCGGGGGGAACGCTCGCGGTGGAGAACGCGCTGAAGGTGGCGTTCGACTGGAAGGTGCGGAAGAACCTCGCGAGGGGCCTCGGCGAGAAGGGCACGCGCGTGCTGCACTTCCGCGAGGCGTTTCACGGCCGCTCGGGCTACACCCTCTCGCTCACCAACACCGCCGACCCCCGCAAGTACATGTACTTCCCGAAGTTCGACTGGCCCCGCGTGCTCAACCCCAAGGTCACGTTCCCGCTCGACGACGAGAGCCTGGCCGCGGTCGAGGACGCGGAGCGGCAGAGCCTCTCCCAGATCGAGGAGGCGTTCGACCGCTATCCCGACGACATCGCGGCGATAATCATCGAGCCGATCCAGTGCGAGGGGGGCGACAACTACTTCCGCCCCGAGTTCCTGCGGGAGCTTAGGCGCATCGCCGACGAGCGGGAGGCGTTGCTCGTCTTCGACGAGATCCAGAGCGGGATGGGCGTCACCGGCCGGTGGTGGGCGTTCGAGCACTACGGGGTGGAGCCGGACGTGATCGCGTTCGGGAAGAAGTCGCAGGTGTGCGGAGTGGCCGCGGGCCGTCGTGTGGACGAGGTCGAGCACAACGTCTTCGCCGAGGGCAGCCGCATCAACTCGACGTGGGGCGGCAACCTCGTGGATTACGTGCGCGGCCAGCGCTACGTCGAGATCATCCTCGAGGACGATCTGCTCGGGAACACGGCGGTGCAGGGGCAGTATTTCCTCTCGGGGCTGCGCGATCTGGAGTCCGCTGGTGCGGCGATCTCGAACGTGCGCGGGCTGGGCCTGCTCGTCGCCCTGGATCTCGAGACCCGCGAGGCCCGGGACAAGGTGCTGGCCGACGCGCTCGACCGCGGGCTTCTGATCCTCGGATGCGGCGAGCGCTCCATTCGGTTCAGGCCCCATCTCGACGTGACGCGCGATACCCTCGACCGCGCTCTGGACATCCTCGAGGATGTCCTGCCGCGGCGCGAGGCTTGACCGGCAGGCGAGTCGAGCTAGGAAGCAGCAATTCGAGTGCAGACGCTGGCGTACGTTCACGAGCGCTTCGGCATAGCGATGATGATCCTGATGGGCATCTGCGGCATATGGGCGCTCGGCCTCTACCTGATCCGCAGGCCGACGTCGGGCGCCCTGCTGGCGGCCATCATCCTGGGCGAGGTCCTGATCCTCGTGCAGGGCCTGTTCGGTCTGATCCTGCTCTCGATGGGCGGGCACATGGCCAGCCCCATTCACTGGATCTACGGGGCGGCCGCCGCGGCGTGCCTGCCGGTAGTGTACGCCTACCTCCAGAAGAGATCACCCCGGACCCGCTTGCTGTTCATCGGGATCGGGTGCCTGTTCGTCGTCGCGCTCGGCGTGCGGGGCATGATGACCGCCGGAGCGCTCTGAGCCCCGGCAAGGTAGATTACCGGCCCTCCTCCCGACCTGACAGCGCGGAACGCCGAGCCTGGCGCGGAGCCTTTTACGGAACATATACGGGAAAGCTGCCACGGCACCCCTATGCTGGAACGGGCGAGGCGCTCAGAAGGTTGCCTCCAGAGCAGGTACAGCAAGGAGTGATGAGGGATGGCTACACAGTTTGCCGATGCTGCGACTCTCCTGGCGAGAGGCTACGACACCGAGATCGAGGCTCCGGCACCACGAGCCGGGAAGACCGTAACCGCGGACGTGTGGCGAGGGATGCTCGCCGTGGGCGTCGCGGTCGTGCTCGTGGTGGGGGTCGCTCTGCTCGCCTTCGAAGCGCTCCGGTTCTTCGCGCTCGTCTCGTGGTTCGCTATGATGCCTACATAGAGTATGAGCGAGGCAGTTCTGGCGATAGACGTGGGCGGGACCAAGCTGGCCGCCGGGGTGGTGAGCTCCGGCGGTCGCGTGCTCTCGTCCTCGAGCCACGCGACCCCGAGGTCAGACGACGCCGAGGCGGTCTACTCCGCGGTGCTCGATCTCGCCCGCGAGGCGCTGGACGCCTCCGGCATGGGCGGCCAGGTCACCGCGATCGGGGTGGGCTGCGGCGGCCCCCTGAAGCTTCGGGAGGGCCTGGTCTCGCCCCTGAACATACCCGCCTGGCGCGACTTCCCCCTCGTTCGCAGGCTCGAGCTCGACTTCGGTCTGCCGGCCTTCCTGGACAACGACGCGCTCGCCTTCGCGCTCGGCGAGCACACGTTCGGAGCGGGCCGGGGCCACCCCGACATGCTCGGCGTGGTGGTCTCCACCGGGGTCGGGGGAGGGGTGGTCACGGGAGGCAGGCTGCTGCACGGCCACAGCGGGAACGCCGGGCACGTGGGGCACGTCATCGCCGAGCCCGACGGACCACAGTGCCTGTGCGGAGCGAGGGGGTGTGTCGAGGCCATAGCTTCCGGCCCCTCGATCGCGCGGCTGGCCGTGGCCGGGCTTCGGACCGGCGGGCCGTCGCTCCTGCGGGAGACGGGCCACGCGGATCGGATCACGGCCCGGGACGTCGCGGAGGCGGCCCGGCGGGGCGACGAGCCCTCGAGAGAGGTGTTCGAGCGGGCGGGCCGCGCCCTGGCCATCGGGTTCGCCGCGGCCGCGGCGATAGTGGATCTCGACCTGGTGGTGGTGGGCGGGGGCGTGAGCTCCGCTGGCGACCTCCTCTTCGGGCCGATCCGGAGGGAGCTCGGGACCTACGCCAGGCTCGAGTTCGTGCGGGGGCTCCGGGTCGTCCGGACGGAGAACGGGGACAGGGCCGGGCTCATCGGCGCCGCGGCCCTCGCGCTCGCCCGCACGGGCTAGGGCGCGGGCACGGACCGCTCGCGTACCGCGATCCCGAGCCCTTCACTTTGCCCAAGGGGGTACATCATGCATCGGAGCGACGGCTGGAAGGAGCGTCGTGGTGATGCGTTACGCGCCCGGCTGCCGCGACTCGCTCGCCGACTCCTCCGCGAGCTCCTGCAGCCACTCCACCTCGCGGAGCATGCCGTCGCGCACGTACGTTATCATCCGGCCGGCCCACGGGTTCCTGCCTCCGTGCGCCTCGGAGACCACCTCCTGCAAGTGTGCGAGCTGCGCCTTGATCGCCTCGCGACGCGCCTCCAGGAGCCTCGTGCGAACCTCGGGAGCTATCATTCCGAAGAAGGCGACGCGGACCATGAACTCCGTCTCGTCGGTGGCCGCCCTCTCGGGCTCCTCGCTCAGCAGCCTGATGAGCAGCTCCCCTCCCTCCTCCGTCAGGCTGTAGATGTGCCGGTCCGCACGGCCCTCCTCGCGCCCGGCCTCCCTTCTGATCGCCCGCTGCCGCTCGAGCCTCTCGAGGGCGGGGTGGAGGGCGTCGTTGCTAAGCCTGAGCCACCCGCCGAGCATCCGCTCGACCCTCTCCTCGATCTCGCGGCCCTGCCTCGGCCTCTCGCGCAGCATCCCGAGGATGAGTATCTCCAGGTACATCGGCCAGCGCTCCTTGCGATACAGCGACCTGGCTCATTCTAACTCGCCTGCCCGCACCCTCCGGCTCCGTGGACGCCCACTTCTATATAATGCTGCACTGTAGGTCATCCACTCGACGTGGCTGGAAACAGGAGCGATGCCTTGCACTTCACTTTCCTCGGGACCGCGGCGGCGGAGGGGATCCCCGCGCTGTGGTGCGACTGCGAGCGATGCCGGGCGGCGCGGGAGGGCTCTCCTCGCAGCGTCCGCCTGCGGGCGCAGGCCCTGATCAACGGACGTCTGTTGATAGACTGCGGCCCCGACCTCGGCGTGATGGCCCAGAGGTACGCGCTCGACCTCGGACAGGTGCGCACGATGCTCATCACGCACGAGCACTCGGACCACCTCTACCCGCCGAACCTCAGCTTCCGGGCCCAGGGCTTCTGCGCCACCCCGCTGCCGGTGATGGACCTCTACGCCAGCCCGTCCGCGCTGGCCGAGCTGCGCGCCTGGCGCAAGGGCGCGGAGGAGCAGCTGTTCGTGCGCTGTCACGAGGTCCGGCCCTTCGAGTCGTGGACCGCGGACGGCTTCACGATCACGGCCCTCGCCGCCCGGCACGGACGCCCGCCGATGGTGCCGCTGTTCTATGCGATCGGCGACGGCCGCTCCCACGTCCTCTACGCGCACGACACCGGACCGTTTCCCGAGGAGACGTGGGACTTTCTCTCCCGGAACCGCGAGCGATATGCGTTCGACCTGGTCTCGATCGACTGCACCTCGGGCGTGCTCGACGTCGAAGGCACGGTACACATGACGATCGCGCAGGCGGCGCAGCAGCGCGACCGGCTGGCCGACGAGGGCCTCCTGAGGCCCGGCGCCCGCGTGATCGCCAACCACTTCTCGCACAACGGCGTGCCCGCCTACCCCGAGCTCAGCGCCCGCCTCGCCGAGCGCGGCCTCGAGTGCGCGTACGACGGGATGGCGGTCGTGATCTGACGAGCAAAGAAAGGGGCCGGGAGGTACACCTCCCGGCCCGTGGCGCCGTCCGCGGGTCGTGCCTACTTCTTGACGCCCTTGAGCTGGCCGTTCAGGATCCAGAGGATGGTCGGGCAGTCGCTGTACAGGTTGTTCTGCCATAGCGGGTCGCTGTCCGGCGGCCAGCCGGTCACGCGCACTCCCTCCAGCACCGGGCAGTCGCCGTAGCGCTCCCACAGCGGCACCTGCGGCAGCAGGTAGTTGTACGCCTTCGCGAGCTTCAGGATGCCCGCCGTCTGCTTGTGGATGTCCAGGCCGTCGGGCAGGTCGGTGACCATCTTCTTCAGGTCGAGCGTGCCCAGCCCCGGCACGTTCTGGGTCATCTTGAACTGCATGCCCGACTTCGCATCGCCGTTGTCGTTGTTGCTGAACAGGTCCGTCACGTACGAGAAGTACGGGTGCGGTGCGCCCGTGCCCCAGCTCTCGATCGCGAGGTCGAACTGGCCCTTCTGGATGAAGTCGCCGTACTGGGTGTACGTTATCGTCTTGGGCGTCGTCTGGAAGCCGAACGAGTTGAGCTGGTCGGCCGCGTTCGTGCCCGCCGGGTTCCAGTCGGCGTACTCGGCGACGGTCGCGAACTCGTACTTCGCGGGCTTGCCCTGCGGCGTCTGCCACTTGCCCCCGACCTTCTTCCAGCCGGCCTGCGTGAGCAGCTTCTCGGCCTTGCCCGGGTCGTACTTGTACGGCTCCATCTGGGACAGGTCGCTCGTGCTCAGCCAGTGCTCGATGATCTCGTCCGGCACACCCGTCATGTACTTCGAGACCTTCGCGGACTTGCCGAGCGAGATCGTCGCGTTCGTCTCCTTGTTGATCGCGTAGGCGATGGCCTGGCGAACGCGGGCGTCGTTGAACTCGGGGAACTTCTTGAAGTTGAAGAACACCGCGGGTCCGAAGTGCGTGGGCGGGATGGCCACCCTGATGCCCTGCTTCTCGAACTGCTTCGCCGTCGCCACTGCGAAGCCGTGGGTCGCGAAGTCCACCTGGCGCGCGAGCACCAGGGGCGTCACGGTCGGCGTCTCGCCGTTGTAGACTACGATCTTGTCGAAGTTCACCTGGTTGGCGATCCAGGAGGACTTGTTCTTGACGAGCGTGAGCTGCGACGACGTGATGCTGTTCTTGTCGATGATGAACGGGCCCGTGACCGGGGTGGGGGCCTTGATCTTGTTCTTCTGGAAGTCGGTGTTGAGCTTCGTGTACTCCTTGTTCTTCGCGCCCGCCGGCGTCATCGGGTTGATGCCCTTGGCGAAGAGCGCCTGAGCCTTCTGGGCCCACGAGCCGTACACCGCGTCCTGACGTATCTGCGTCTCGAGCACGTAGCGCGGCACTACCGTGGACGGGCTGGCCATCTTGAAGACGACCGTGTTGTCGCCCTCGGCCGTGACCGAGCCGAGGTAGTTCCACACGCTGTAGGCCAGCAGCCTGGCGATCGTGAAGGTCGTCACCACGTCCTTCGCGGTGAAGGGCTTGCCGTCGCTCCACTTGACGTTGCTGCGCAGCGTGACCCTGAAGGTGTCGGGCGGCACCACCTCCCAGCTCGTGGCGAGCATCGGGACGTACTTGCCCTCCTTCCACAGGTACTTCGCCAGCGGCATCTCCTGCAGATCATAGTAGATGCCCAGAGCCGGCTGGAGACCGTACGAGAGCCACGAGTTGAAGCTGCCCTGAGGAGGCGGTGTGTACGGGTACGCGGCGTGGAACTCGCCACCGGTGGGCGAGGTGGTCTTGGCGGGCAGGCTTCCGATGGGAGCGAGCTGCGAGAGGGCTGCGCTCGGGCTCGCGGTCATCCCTGCCGATGGGCCGGACGTGGTGGTCGCGCCCGGAGCCACCGTTGCCACCGGAGCCGCGGTCGTCGTGCCGACGGGCGCAGAGGTGGGCGAGGGAGCCGAGGTGGCCGCGCTCGTGGGCTTGGTGGTCACGGGTGCCTTCGTCGCGCCGGTGGTGGGCTTGCCGGTGCTGGGCGCCTTCGTCGCCGCGCCGGGCGTCTTGGCCCCGCAGGCGGCGAGGATCGCGCCGATCGTGCTGGCGGACATGCCCAGCGCGAGGGCCCTGGCCAGGAACTGCCTGCGGGACACCCGCCCCTCCATCAGGCCCTGCACCAGGTCTCGAGTGTCATCTGTCGCCATTGCCATTCCTCCTTGGAGAATGGGAGTAGTGTTGTCGTCTGCCAAGAAGTGCGAGAGAGTCCCGCGGGGTCGGATCCCGGAACCACCTCCTTCACAAGACGATCTCGGCCTCGGTGCCTGTCCGGGCCAGTCACCGGCGGCACATGACTCGATGACCGCGCCACGCCTCGTTCGGATGCTTCCCTGCGAAGCGTGCACAGATGATAGCACGACGCCTCGCCGAAAGCACCCCCGGCGCGCCGGGCGCACGGACGCCGTATCATATTACGCCCGCGCACACATGTCAACGGCTGCCCGGCGGCAGGGAGCGCCTGCGCAAGTTGTCAAATGATAGACCCGAATCCGGGTTCCGTCAACTCTCGCGCCTCGGCGAGCACGCCCGGTGTCCCTCTGTCGCCGTCCTTAGTAGTGGATCACCACCGGCGTGCCCTCGGGCGTCCAGCTCCACAGCCACTGCATCATGTCGTGCGGCGTGTTCACACAGCCGTGTGAGCCGGTCCTCTCCTCGCCCGGGGTGCCGCTGTCTATGTTCGACCCCGGACCGAACCAGGGTCGCCACGGGGCGTCGTGGATGTAATAGCCTCCCGACTTGAACAGCATCGCCCACTGCGCCGTGGAGGGCGGATAGTAGTACGGCGAGTCCTTCGGCCACGGCGAGATGAAGGTGTGGGGGCTGTCCTTCCGCATGATGTAGTACACACCCGTCGGGGTCCGCCGCGAGGGGTCGGGGTAGTTGCCGCTCGTGATGAGCGAGACCCTCACCTGCTTGTTCCCCTCGTAGGCCGCCATGCTCTGGCTGCTCAGGTTGATGTCAATCCACTTCTTCGGCGGATGGCCGTCCCACACCGCCAGGTCCGGGACGTGCCTGATCTTGCCGGGCTTCGTGTCCAGGTCCCGCCTGTCCACGAGCACGATGTTGATCGAGTGGTCCCCGCGCTCCAGCGCGCTCACCGCCTTCTGAGCCGTGCTGACGTAGTCCACGGCCTTGTTGCCGACGTTCTGGGGCACCCACGCCTGGATCTGAGCCTGCATCAGCGAGGTGTCGAGCCAGACCTTCGTGTCGGCGCCGGTGTCGTCCGTCCACTTCGAGGTCTTCACGATGTCGGCGGGGTCGAGCCACCAGGTATGCCCTCCGGCCTTCAGATAGAGCCTGTGGCCGGTAAGCCTGGTCGCCCTCTCGAGAGGCCCCTGCAGGTCGTCGGAGGTGATCGTCGGCCGGGTGATGGTCGCGACGACCTCGCCGCTCCTGTGCGTCTCCGATGCCGCCAGGTCCCGCAGCAGCTTCGTGGTGCCGTCCACGTCCACCCACACGCCCGTCCGGTCGGGGACGACGAAGATCCTGCCCTCGTAGACGCTGCCCTGCCAGGCGCTCAGGTACGCGTTCTGAACGTCGCGATCCTCCTGCGACGCTATGCTCTGCACGAACGCGTACATCCGGTCGGGATCGAGGTACGGCTCGACGTCCGCGCCGCTACCCCGCCACCTCAGCCACGAGCGCAGCGTGCCGGTGTCAACCGTCCAGGTCCGGCCCTCCAGAGACAGGGTCACCGGCTGGCCGATCAGTGCGTTCGTCCGATCCGCGGCGGCCCGCAGGTCGGTCGCACGGACGCTCGGGGGCGTGACCCTGACGCTCGCCCGGGCCACCCGCTCAGGGCTCCGGCTCGCGTTCAGGAGGCGGTTCAGCGTGTCCTGCACCCGCACCTCGACGCCCGTCCTCTCGGGCACCACGCGCGCGCCGCTCGAGGCGATTGCGATGCGGGCGTCCTGCGGCCTGGTGTTGATCTCCCGAGCGACCTGCACCACCCACGCTCGCAGCTTCGTCGCGTCGAGGTAGGGTGTGCGGCTCGCGCCCTCTCCCCTCCAGGCGAGCATCGAGGTGAGCTGGCCCGTGTCCAGGGTCCAGGTCCGGTCGCCAAGCTCGAGCGTGAGGGGATGGCTGATGAGGGAGTTCGCCTGGCCCGCCGCCTCCTCGAGGTCGGCTTCCGTCACGGAGGGCGGGACCACGCGCACGACTGCCTCCGCCCTGTTGTCACCCCGCCCGACCGCCTCCTCCAGAGCCTGAACGGTTCGGGCCACGTCCAGCTCGTACCCCGACTGGTCGCCGGTGACGCTGACTCTGCCCGGCTCGACCACGATCCGGGCGTTGGTCGGCTCGCGGTCCACGCCCGCCGCCACCTGCCGGACCCATCCGGAGAGCTTGATCCGGTCGAGAGATATGGCGGTGCTCGTGCCGGTGCCCGAAAGGCTCATCATCCCGTGGGCCTGCTCGGGGCCGAGGGTCCACTGCCTGCCCTGGAAGGCGAGCAGCAGCGGGCTGGACCAGACCGCCCGCAGCCTCTGGAGGGCGCCCGACAGCTCGGCGCTGGTCACCGACGGTTGCGTGACGGCGACTACCGGCGTGATCGCCCGGCCGTCCTCGTAGAGCACGTTCACCGAAGAGCTCATGCGGGCGACCATCGCCGGCACGTCTACCCGAAGGCCGGTCCGAGCGTTGTGCAGCACGGGGCCGTTCGCCGAGAGCGCTATCGAGGCGTCCCGCACCGGCCGATCCACCCTCGCCGCCATCCGCCTCACGACGCTAGTGGCTTTCTGCCGGTTCAGCTCGACGACCAGCGGCACCGAGCGTCCGTGCGTGAGGGAGTCGAGGCGAGCACCCCAGCTCGAGAGCGGATTGCCGGAGCGCCCGACCTCGAAGGCGTTGGCGGCCGTGGCCCGCGCGTCGACGTCAATCCCCATCTCTTCCGCCGGCACCGTGAGCGTGGCGGCGCCGTAGGCGAACCTCACCGGACGCGCGAGGTGACTGCTCACCCTCTCCTGTATCTTCGCCGCGGCCGCCTCCTCCGACATGCCGCTCAGGTCCATCCCCAGCACGCTGACGCCCGGGTATATGCTCGAGTGGTACCTCACCCCGAACCCCATCACCGAGAGCAGGATCAGGAGCGCTACAGTGACCGGGACGAGGAGTGCCCACAGCCTGCGGTCGGAGACGCCGGGCAGCCGTGAGAGGGCGGACCGGGAGAGAGCCGGAACGTCGGTACGGTTCATTCAAGCTGGCCTTTCGAGAGAGCTTACGCCGGGCGCGCGGAACGAGCGGCGGCCCCGTCGTAGCACTGATATAGTAGGGCCGGGCGTCGAAAGTCGCAACGCTTCAGGGGGCGTGCCGAGCGCGCGGATCGCGCTGCGGCGAAGCGCCCTCCTGCTCCCTTAACGCGTCAGCGCCGCCGGGCGTCACATCACGAGGATTGCGGGTCAACACCTGCCGATTGTCATCCTGATGCCATGGGCCCCAGAAGCTGTAGATACGGGGACGGAGTGTTCGCTTCGCTCGGGATGACAGGCGTGTGTGGCCTCTGGATGACAGACTCAGCACCCGGCTTCGGCATCGGTTCTCGGAAGGACGCGCCACATCTTGCGATGAGTTCGCTCCTACCTGTACCTCTGTGCCTGCATCCCGAAGAGCTGGGCGTACAGCCCTCCCCTCCCCAACAGCTCCTCGTGTCC
>CADDYR010000126.1 GCA_902810765.1 Chloroflexota bacterium | reverse complement strand
AACCGACTCAAGCAGTGGCGGGCCGTAGCCACTAGGTACGACAAGCGGGCAGCAAACTACAGGGCGGGAGTGGTCATCGCTGCGCTGCTGCTCTGGCTAGCAATATGATTCGCCAGACACGACCTAGCCGGAATGGAGCCAACCGTGATCCAGAACGTCACTGGGGATCCATTTTACGAAAGCCGACTGATCGAGCGCATTGATGAGATGGGAGGCTATGTTCCTCCTGGGTATGTTCCCTATATTCGGCCGTAGGTGCTAGCGAGAATGCCAGGAGGACAGATAGTTCAACTGCCACAGGCGACCAGCCGGACGATCACCGGGCCAAGGTTGGGTCTCATCCCGCCTCGTCTGGTGCTGGAGTACGACTGCGAGCAGGATGACGGCTCGACCATATGGACTCGGATCAGCTTCTCCGATGTCCTGGCCGTCGATTTCCGTCAGGAGGCCTGCTGCACCGCCGAGGACGTGGAGGGGTACAACCGAATGGTAAGGTATCAGGACTCGGACTGGCTCGCCGAGATACGGGACAGGTGGCGGAGGTACTTGGGCAGGCAAGGGGAGAGGAGGGCGCCCGCTCCTATGCCCCCTGGCGGATCTACTTCGATGATGCGGGTGCGTCACCGTGGTAGCGCGATCAGCCGAGATCGAATGAGCTTCTGTCCAGCTCGGCAGCTACACGGAGCGGCTAAGAGGCGTGCCAGGCTACGTGACAAGTCGCGTGTGGGTATGCGCGCGCCCGGGCGGAGGTGAAGTGGTAATCACAGAATGTCCGCCTTCAGGATATCCTGGTCCCTGGCCTCCGCCGTGGTGGCCTTGAGGATATGGGGAGGGAGAATATGACGGTCTCGACTAACTGGGCTATCCACGAGCACCCAGCTTGGCGGGAGAGAGCCAACTTCATCATCAACGCAAGGGTGTACAGGGCGTGGGACTCCCCAGAGCAGTGGGGATGGGAGCAGCTGTGGAAAATATCGAGCGGGCAGAAGCGCTCTGGTATTTAGGACAACTACGTGCTGGTCAGATGCAGCAATTCGCACTTCAGGCACTAAAACTTGGCTACTCGGGGCCTGCCTTACTCGAACTTGCGGAATTTCCCTACTCGACGGAGAGCGATGTAGGAGATTTATTCGAGCGTGCCCTCAAAGAGATGGGGCGTCCACAGATATCAACGAGCGAAGCAGCACTCAGGTTAGCGAAATACATCGCATCCGGAATCGTGTCTGGAGAAGTTGACCCATACGAGGGTGCGCACTACATCTGGTGGAAGCTTTGGGAGGTTGCGGGAAGACCAGATGAGTTGACTATATTCGTAGGGCTCGCTAGCCAATATGAGGACGATCCGTCACGCAGGCAGCAATACCGCGACGATATCGTTGAGGCGGCAGCAAACTTGATCCAAGGCTAAACTCGGTAAGCTGCCACGACCAGTGGGAAAGTAGGGCCTGAGCAATCGGTTTCTTTCTTGGTGAGCGGAGAACCTGATTACACTCTGATTATCAGGGATACCCTCGATCTCAGATACCCGAGTGGCGCAGGGCGACCAACCAAGAATAGATCCGCTGGCACGTGGAGAGCGGCAGCACCATCTACGATATCGGCATCAACCCGGCAAGAGAGACGAGGAGTAGGTGCTACCGGATGGAACAGTGCGAGACCTGGGACTACGCGAACTGTTGCTATCACCCCAACCGTGAGGTTTGTGATGCCCGCCCTACCCTCGCCAGCTGATCTATTCTTCGGGACCGTGCAGCGCGTCTTCGGCTTCCTGGAGAGCGAGTACGGCTGCGGGGTCTCGGACTCTCACAGGTCCGGAAACTGGCTGATGGTGACTTATGCCAACGAGACCGCCGGGGTGATGGTATCTTGGAATGTTTACGATCAGGTTATCTTCGTTTACGTCATCCCACTCCAGGATGGTCAGTTGCCTCCATATGCCAAGTGGTGGCATCTGGAAAGGCTAATCGAGCGTGTGGACCCCTCCAGTGGAATCGAGGGGACCAAGACGGGTAAGAGGGCAAGCGACTTAGATCAGGAGGGCGTAGTGAGAGTCCTGACCGAGTACGCCGACCTGTTGCGTGGATACGGGGATGAGGTGCTAAGAGGTGACTTCTCTATCCTCAACGAGCCTCCTCGTCGAGATCGTCAGTAGCCAAACAGACGCCACGGGGGTGTGAGGATGGGCGGCAGTGGGCAGTCGGCCTGTGAAGACGCAATCAAGGTCCTGGCATTCGCTTTGAACCTTACAGCGAGCCAGTATGCTACCCGACGGAGCCGTGATGAAGGAGCCGCTGCATAGATACTGGATCGAGTTCGATCTGACTATAGATGATCCGAGATCAGTAACAGGGCTGATGCTGGGATGCGGCGTTACCGCCTATACCCGTGACGACGCTCTGTACTTGGTCAGGAGCAGAGTGTTGCACGGAGAAGCACTGCCTCCCATCAAATCGATCGTCGAGGACGTCGATGTCTCGATGCTCGATCAGGGGCACGTGATGCCAAACATCTGGCCCCCAATCTGGAGGGGTGTGTGGTTCCCCCCTAGCTATAGGGAGCCAGAGTAAACCCCAGCCTCATGGCCCGAAGTGGCAAGTGTTTATTCACGTTGCAGTCCTCTTGTAACACCGCTCATGGTGACGCACCAATCGCTCGGGAAGATTAGGAGTCAGGCGCGAAAGACACTAACTATAAGGTATAGGGGATAGAGGCTACGAGACTGATACGCGACGACACGGGTATGGCCGGCATTCTGTCTCGTAGTCTGAACTCGGGCCAGCCCCTTGTGAAGTACGAGATTAGCTATGGGTACCAGACAGAAATCGAAACCTATAAAGCACAGGGATCAGCTGCCTAGGGTAAGACAATCTGCGAATCAGGCGCTGCTGGTGGCCATTGAAGACAGACTCGAGGTGAGTCGTGGTGATGTGCTCGGGTTACTTCTCCTAGTGACAGCCTCACTTTGTCGCTTCCTTTTCTTTTATCCCATCTACACGAGCCTGCCGCTGTCCCCTCACGCATTCGGGCTCAGGATGTGGCTGCCCGGCTGGAGGTGAGACGGGAACCAGGACGGTGGCACAACTCTGGGGAGCTCATTCGGACAACCTGACCTCGATTACCGAGCGAGCATCCACTTGCGACCCCGCGATCGCCCGCCTTCCGTACTACCTCTCTCCTCCTTGAGGTAGGGGTCAGCGCACCCAGGTCTGGAGGATGACGCGCAGGAAGCCGAGCGGGTAGCCGAGGCGCCTGGGCTTCTTGCTCTCGCCCTCCGTGCGGCGCAGCACGGACACGGGCACCTCCTTGATCCGGAGCTTCTTCTTCGCCGCCTCAATGATGAGCTCGGCGGTGCTGAAGCGATCCTCCAAGAGCTCGAGCTTCGCGAGCTCCGAGCCCCGGATCGCACGGAAGCCGTTCGTGCAGTCGGTGATCCTGACTCCCGAGAGGGCGGATATGAGCTTCGAGAAGATGACGATGCCCAGGTGGCGCGCGCCCCCGGCGTCCTCGTAGTGGCCGAGGAAGCGCGAGCCCATCACGAAGTCCGCCTCGTCCTCGACGATCGGCCTGATCAGTCGCTCGATCTCCTCGGGCCTGTGCTGGCCATCGGCGTCGAGGTTCACCACTATGTCCGCCTTCTCGGCCTGCGCGATCTCGAAGCCTGTGCGCAGGGCGTCGCCCTGCCCCCGGTTCACGACGTGCGTGGCGACCGGGAAGTTGTGCTCGAGCGCGACGGCCTCGGTCTCGTCCGTCGCGCCGTCCACGACGACGAGCGCGTCCACCTTGTACCCGAGCACCTGAGCAGGCATCCGCTCGAGAACGCCGCGGATGGCCTCCTGCTCGTTGTACGCGGGTATGATCACCATCAGGGATCTCTCGTCGGAGGCCCTGGCGGCTCCGAACGTCTCCACGTAGCGGTTCTTGGCGAGCGCGCGCACGAGCTCGCCCGTCCTGCGGTTCGCCAGGCGCACCTGGTTCAACAGATAGAGGAAGAGCGCGAACAGGATCAGGTTTGAGACCACGAGCACGGCGAAGAGACGGTTCTCGAGCAGGAGGACCTTCGCCACGACCCCGACGGCCTCCGGGAAGATCGAGACCAGGCCGATGCCCAGCGCGATCAGCAGGGCGAGCCCGAGGTCCGTCTTCCGCCACTTGCCGCTCCTGTACTTGAGGGCGCCGTATCCCATGAACAGGAGGGCAACCACGATGCCGACTATGCGTACGCCTTCCATCCCCGACTCTCGCTAACCCCCTCGAAATGCAGGTCCGATGCCGTCACGACGCGAGGGCCGAAACGCCGCACCTGCTAGGGAGTTTAGTGGAAGGCGCGGATTCAAGTCAATCGGGCGCATAAGGCCCGTTTATACCACGTTCATACCGAATCCGGGTGATGAGCCCGTCGTTTCGAGGCATGGAGGGGGTATGGAGGGCAGATCCTTCGCGGAGCTTACCCCTTCGCTCCCGGGCTTTCCTTCCGCAATCGCGCGTCATGGGGTAAACTGAATGAGCGGGTTTACGAGTTATGGAACGTAGCGCGCGCCGGACAATCCGTCCCGCCGTCCCGAGCGGCGCGTTCGCGCCGGCCCGCGCGGATTGACGTGACAGACGGCTTATGTTATACCTTCAACTGTTTCTGCCCATCGGGGCATCCTAGGAGGGATGATGCCACTTCTCGAGGTAGAGGACCTGCGGACCTACTTCTACACGCAGGACGGCGTGGTGAAGGCCGTGGACGGCGTGAGCATGTACATCAACGAGGGAGAGACCCTCGGCATCGTGGGGGAGAGCGGCAGCGGCAAGAGCGTGACGGCGCTCACGCTGATGCGCCTGATCCCCCAGCCGCCCGGGAAGGTCGTCAGCGGCAGGATCGTCTTCGACGGCAAGGACATCCTGAAGATGAGCGACGAGCAGATCCGCAGGATCCGCGGCAAGGACGTCGCGATGATCTTCCAGGACCCGATGACCTCGCTCAACCCCGTGCTGACGATCGGGCGGCAGATCACCGAGGCGCTCGAGCTCCACATGGGCATGTCGGGGCAGAGGGCGCGGGAGCGCGCGGTGGAGCTGCTGCGGCTGTGCGGCATCCCGAACGCGAAGGAGCGGCTCGGGAACTATCCCCACCAGTTCTCGGGAGGCCAGCGACAGAGGGTGATGATCGCGATGGCGCTGGCGTGCAACCCGAAGCTCCTGATAGCCGACGAGCCCACCACCGCGCTGGACGTGACCATTCAGGCGCAGATCCTCGAGCTCATCAAGGAGCTGCAGAAGGAGTTCGGGATGGCGGTCATGATCATCACCCACGCGCTCGGCGTGGTGGCGGGAATGGCCGACCGGGTGAACGTGATGTACGCGGGGCACATCTACGAGGCCGCGAACACCGAGGAGCTGTTCGCCAACCCGCGCAACCCCTACACCCTGGGGCTGCTCAAGTCCATCCCCAGGCTCGACGAGGCGCGGAAGGACAAGCTCGACCCCATACGCGGCGTGCCGCCCGACCTCATCAACCTGGGGTCGGGTTGTCCGTTCGCGCCCCGATGCGATTACGTGGTGGATGTGTGTACCCAGCAGTTCCCGCCGTTCCGCGAGGTCCAGGACGGGCACAAGACTCTGTGCTGGGTTGACGTAAAGCGTGAGGGAGCCTAGATGACACAGGACGGCAAGGGCATCAGCCAGCAGCCCGCGGACGCCAACGGCCCGGAGACCCGGGTCAGGCCCGACACCCTGATCGAAGTCAAGAACCTGGTGATGCACTTCCCGCTGACGAAGGGCATCATCTTCCAGCGCAAGGTAGGAGCGGTGCAGGCCGTCGACGACATCAGCCTCGCGATCCGGCCGGGCGAGACGCTCGGGCTGGTGGGGGAGAGCGGCTGCGGCAAGAGCACGACCGGGCGCGCGATCCTGCAGCTGTACAAGCCCACCTCCGGCCACGTGTACTACCAGGGCAGGGACCTGACGAAGCTGAAGCCCGGCGAGATGCGCCGCATGCGCCGGCACATGCAGATGATCTTCCAGGACCCGTACGCCTCCCTCAACCCGCGCATGACGGTCGGGAACATCATCTCCGAGCCGCTGATGATCCACAACGTCGCGAAGACCTCCGCCGAGCGCAACGAGCAGGTCGAGGAGCTGCTGAGGGTCGTGGGCCTCAACCCGTACTTCGCGAACCGCTACCCGCACGAGTTCTCGGGCGGCCAGAGGCAGCGCATCGGCATCGCCCGCGCTCTCGCCGCGAAGCCCAGCTTCATAGTCGCCGACGAGCCGGTGTCCGCGCTCGATGTCTCGATCCAGGCCCAGATCATCAACCTGCTCGAGGAGCTGCAGGACCAGTTCCACCTGACGTACCTGTTCATCGCCCACGACCTCAGCGTCGTGCGCCACATCTCCGACCGAGTGGCGGTGATGTACCTGGGCAAGATAGTCGAGATCGCCGACCGCAACGAGCTGTACGAGAACCCGCTGCACCCGTACACGAAGGCGCTGCTCTCCGCCGTGCCCATCCCCGACCCGACGATCGAGAAGAAGCGCGAGCGGATCATCCTGACGGGCGACGTGCCCAGCCCGATCAACCCGCCCTCGGGCTGCCGGTTCCACACGCGCTGCCCGTTCGTGATGGACGTGTGCCGCGAGAAGGAGCCCCCGCTCATCAAGAAGGGCGAGGACCACGAGGTCGCCTGCTGGCTGTACTAGCCAGGGCTGGAGGACCGCGCCGGGCCCCGAAGCCTGGGGGCCCGGCCGCGCGCTAGATGAGCTCCCCCCGACCGCTGCTCTACCTCGTCGCGACCCCCATCGGCAACCTCGGCGACATCACCCTGCGGGCGCTCGACACCCTGCGCTCCGTCGACGTGGTCGCCTCCGAGGACACGCGCAAGACCGGCCTGCTGCTCAAGCACTTCGAGATCTCCAAGCGCCAGATCTCGTTCCATGAGCACAACGAGGAGCGGGCGGTCGAGCGGGTGATGTCGCTCGTCCGGGAGGGGAGGTCGGTCGCACTCGTTACCGAGGCCGGCACGCCGGGCATCGCCGATCCCGGCTACAGGCTGGTGCGTCGGGCGATCGAGGAGGACGTACCGATCACCTGCGTGCCCGGCCCCACGGCCTTCGTGAGCGCGCTCGTGCTCTCGGGCCTGGCCGTGCACGGCTTCACGTTCCGAGGGTTCCCGCCCCGCAGACCGGGTCAGCGCAGGAGGTTCCTGGAGGTGGACAGGGACTCGGAACACACGCTGATCTTCTACGAGAGCCCACACCGCCTCAGGGCGTTCCTCGAGGACGCGCTCGCGGTGTACGGAGACCGCGAGGCCGCGCTCGCCAACGAGCTCACGAAGATGTTCGAGAAGGTGCGGCGCGGCCGCCTCTCGGAGCTCCTCGACTCCCTCGAGGAGAGGCTCAGAGGAGAGTACACAGTGGTCATCGCGGGCCGGAGCCGCGATGGCGGCTGAGCGCCTCCGCCAGCTGAGTCTCGCGCACGGCGACCTCCGTCTGCCCGCGTTCCTGCCGGTGGCGACGCTCGGCGTGGTGAGGGCCGTTGATTCGCGAGATCTCGAGCGGGCGGGAGTAGAGGGCCTCGTGATGAACACGTTCCACCTGATGCAGCGGCCCGGCTCCTCGACCATCCGCGTGCTCGGCGGACTGCACCGGATGACCGGCTGGAACGGACCCATCGTGACGGACTCCGGAGGGTTTCAGGCTTACTCCCTGATCTCCGAGAACCCCCGCAACGGCCGGATCACGGACAACGGCGTGGTCTTCCGCCACCCCGGAGGGCGCAGGTTCCAGCTCACCCCCGAGAAGTCCGTCCAGCTCCAGCTCGCCTACGGAGCGGACGTGGTGATCTGCCTCGACGACTGCACGCACCCCGATGCTCCTCAGGAGGTGCAGGAGGCCGCCGTGCGCAGGACGGTCGCGTGGGCGAAGCGGTGCAGGGACGAGCTCGAGCGCGGGCTGGCGCACCGAGAGGGACGCCGGCGTCCGCTGCTGTTCGGCGTGATCCAGGGGGGCGCGTCGCTCGAGCTCCGCAGGCGCTGCGCCGAGAGCCTGCTGGAGCTCGGCTTCGACGGCTACGGTTACGGTGGCTGGCCCCTGGATGCCGAGGGCAGGCTGCTGCGCGAAGTCATCGAGTACACGCGAGAGCTCGTCCCGAGGACGCTCCCGATGCACGCGCTCGGGATCGGGCATCCCGCTAATGTCGTGGCGTGCGCGCGGATGGGCTACGACCTCTTCGACAGCGCGATGCCGACGCGCGATGCCCGGCACGCCCGGCTGTACGCGCTCTCTGCCTCCTCGTCCTCGGGCGAATGGCTCCGGTTCGTGTATGCGGGCGACGCCCGGCACGTCAAGGTGGAGGCACCCGTGGACACCGGCTGCGACTGCGCGTGCTGCGAGCGGTACTCGCTCGGGTACCTGCACCACCTCTTCAAGCTCGGGGACCCGCTCTTTCCGAGGCTCGCCACGATACACAACCTCCGCACGATGACGCGACTGACCGCTATGCTACGTGAGGAGCTCGATGGAGGATGAGCTCGATGCGCTCGTCCGCGCGGTCCTCTCGAGCCCGAAGTACCGGGGCGTCTGCCCGGACCTGGTCAGGCGTCTGGGGAAGGTCGAGCTGAGCAGGAGGCGCTCCCTGAGGGAGGCGACGAAGCGGACGCGGTCCCGACTGCACCAGATCGGGGCGGCCTACCTCGAGGGCGGGAGGGCGCGACTGCCCGACCTGGCGCTGCTCCGGGCTGCCTACGCGTCGGGCGACCGGGCGAGGATACGCGAGGCCAGCGCGGAGGTGCTGCGCTGCCACTCCTCCACGCGGGAGCGTCTGCCGATCCTCGATCGTGTGTTCTCGGAGGCGCTCGGGGGGATAGGGCCGGTGGGCTCGGTGCTCGATGTGGCGTGCGGGCTCAACCCGGTCGCGCTGCCCTGGATGCCGGTCGGGCGCGACGTCGAGTACCGCGCGTGGGACGTGCAGGGCGAGCTGGTGGACTACCTTGAGGGCTTCTTCGGGTTCGCGCACGAGCGCGGGGAGGCCGCGCTCGTGGACGTGACGGGGACGCTGCCGGACCACGAGGCCGACGTGGCCCTCGTGCTCAAGGCGCTGCCGTGCCTCGAGCACGTCGAGAGGGGGGACGGGGAGAGGCTGCTCGGGGCGCTGCGCGCGCCGTATCTGCTCGTCTCCTTCCCCGTGCGCAGCCTCGGCGGCCGCGCGAAGGGGATGGAGGAGAGCTACGAGGCGGCGTTCGGGCGCCTGGTCGAGGCGCGGGGCTGGAGGGCCGAGGTCTTCCGCTATCCGACCGAGCTCGTGTTCCTCGTGCGCAAGTGAGCGCGTCGAGCGAGTATAATCTCACACAGGAGGTATCCGGGACATGCCCTTTCTCGGCAACTTCGACCCCCGCGCGTTCCTGATGACGCTGCTCGCGCTCGTGATAGCGATCTCGATCCACGAGTTCGCGCACGCGCTCGCGGCGTACGCGCTCGGCGACGACATGGCGAAGCGCGAGGGCAGGCTGACGCTCAATCCAGTATCGCACTTCGATCCCCTGGGCTTCTTCATGCTGCTGCTGCTCGCGCTGTTCGGTCGCGGCTTCGCGTGGGGCCGGCCGGTGCCCGTGAACACCTACGCTCTGCGCGGGGGCAGGCACGGGATGGCGCTCGTCGCCTTCGCGGGGCCGCTCTCGAACCTGGTGCAGGCGTCGGTCGCGGTGGCGGTCGTGCACGCGGTCGGCGCGATGCCGAACGCTAACCCCCTGCTGCTCGAGTTCATCGGGCTGTACGCCCGGTTCAACGTCCTGCTCGCGGCGTTCAACATGCTGCCCATCTTCCCGCTCGACGGCTTCAACGTGCTGATGGGGCTGGTGAGCGACTTCTGGGTGCAGCGCCTTGCGAAGGTCGCGCAGTACGGCGGCCCGGCGCTGCTCATACTCGTGTTCATAGGCGGCGGCGTGGCGTACCGGTACGCGATAGACCCGCTCGCCAGCCTGTTCGGGCGGATCGTGGGGTTCTAGCGCCGTGACCGGGCTCTCCGCCTGCCGGTATCGCCTGGCGCAGCTCGGTTGGTCGGTCCGTGCCCGCGTGTCGCCCGAGGACCGGGCGTGGGTGGACCTCCTCCTCTCGCCCGCCGAGAGGGAGCTGTTCCACCGGATGCCTCTCTTCGACCAGGCTCACGCGCTCGAGGTGGCGAGGGACCTCGATGCCGAGGGGGCGGATCCCGCGCTCCTGCGTGCGGCCCTGCTGCACGACTGCGGCAAGACCCTGCCCCCGCGCTCGGTGCCCCTCCCCTACAGAGGGCTCGTGGTGCTGCTTCGGGCGGTCAGCCCGCGGCTGCTGCGCGCGCTCGCGCGGAGGTGGGGACCGCTCTGGCCGATCTACCTGCACGTCCACCACGCCGAGATCGGGGCGCAGGAGCTCGAGAGGCTGGGGGCCGATCCGAGGGTCGTGGAGATAGTCCGGGCGCACCAGCGGCCGTCGGGCGACCCCGACGTCGGGCGGCTCCAGGCCGCGGACGGGAGCCACTAGCGAAACGATGTCGCTCGCTCGGATCCCGTACGAGGTCAGGCTGGAGGCGTTCGAGGGGCCGCTCGACCTCCTGTTGCAGCTCGTCGAGCGCCACCAGCTGCCGATCACCGAGGTGTCCCTTGCCAAGGTCACCGACTCCTACCTCAGGCGGGTCGAGGAGCTCGGCGTGCCCGCGGAGGAGATGTCGCACTTCCTGTTGGTGGCCTCGCGCCTCCTGCTAATCAAGAGCCGGTACCTCCTGCCGCGCCCTGAGCCGGACGAGGAGGAGCCGGCCGGAGAGGAGCTCGCGGAGCAGCTGAGGAGGTACAGGCGGTTCAAGCTGGCGGCCGCGCGCCTGCGCGAGCGCGAGGGGATGACGAGCTACCCGCAGCTCGTACCGCCGCCTCCGCCCGAGCCCTCCGAGGTCATCTCCCTGCCCGCCGCGCTGCTCCAGAGGGCGCTGCTGCGCTCGCTGAGCCGGATGCCCGAGCGGCTGGAGGAGGGCGAGCCCGTCGCCCGCATCCGGGTGCGGCTCGCGGACTACGTCGCGAGGGCGGAGAGGATCATGCGGCGGAGCGGAAGGGTGACGCTGGGCGAGCTGGCCGGCGCGCGCGCCTCGAGGCAGCAGATGATCGTCGCGTTCCTGGCCGCGCTCGACCTCGTCCGCAGGCGCCGCGCTAGGGCGGCGCAGGACGGCCTGTTCGGCCCGATCACCCTCTATCCCCTTCGGGACGGGGAGGGCTCGTGAGCGAGCTGCGGACGGTGCTCGAGGCCGCGCTGTTCGCCGCTGGGCGGCCGGTATCGCCCGCAGAGCTGGCGTCGGCGACGGGCGCTCCCCGCGCGGAGGTGCTGAGCGAGCTCAGGGAGCTTCGGGCGGAGCTCGATGGCAGGGGCGTGCGCCTGCAGGAGCACGCGGGCGAGTGGCAGATGGTGTCCGCGCCCGAGGCGGCGAGGGCGATCGAGCGACTCGCGGGGATCCCCAGCCAGCAGCGGCTCACCGCGGCGGCGCTCGAGACCCTCTCGATAGTCGCGTACAGGCAGCCGGTGACGCGCGCGGAGGTCGAGGCCGTGCGCGGCGTGGACTCCTCCGGAGTGCTGAACAGCCCCCTCGCGACGAGGCTGTTCAGCACTCCGGAGGAGTCCACGCC
>CADDYR010000125.1 GCA_902810765.1 Chloroflexota bacterium | reverse complement strand
GAGGAGCTGTTGGGGAGGGGAGGGCTGTACGCCCAGCTCTTCGGGATGCAGGCACAGAGGTACAGGTAAACGAAAGGCCCTACGCCGTGCGGCCGTGGTGTCGCAGCTGCCTGTACCTCCTGTACAGCGCGTAGCCGCCCGCCGCGAGCAGCGAGGCGCCAGCGGCGATCTCGCCGACCGGAAGCCTGATGTGTACCTGGGGCCCGGAGGCGGACACGGTGGTGCCGGTGACGTACCATATGGCCCTGCTCGCCGCTCCGCGCTCCTCGCCCGGGGGCTCGCCGTGCACACTCGGGTCGAACCTGCGGATGATCTCATCCAGCTGCCGACGCAGGACCTCCTGCCTGCCGATGGACACCTCGAGCAGCGTGTCGCGCGTGGCCTCGTCCGGCGCGGCCGCCAGCGCGGCCCTCAGATGGGGAAGGCAGAGCCCCGCCGAGCGGGCGTAGGCGTCCTCGAACTCGCGCTCGTACATCGAGTCAAGGAGGGAGCCCAGGAGCTTCTGCTCCTCGGAGGCGAGGAAGCTGCAGACCGGGCACTCCCCTGTGGTCCCGAGAGGGTCGCCGTCGCCCGTGCTGATGGAGATGCCGACAGGGGGGCGCTCGCGGAGCCTTCGCAGCTTGACCGAGAGGTTCGAGATGATATCGCGGTAGATTATCGCCGTGCCGAGGAGGCGCGGCTGCTCGAGCCACTCGGCGGCGTGGGAGCGGCAGAAGCCGTTGGAGGCTCGCAGCTGCTCGCGGACACCGAGGTCGTTCACGCACTCGTAGGCCAGAGTCGCCAGGTACCGCTCGACGTTGTGCTGCGCCACCCGGCATACCGGGCAGCTCTCCTGCCGGAACGCCTCCAGCAGGTCGTAGTAAGTGCTGGGGTGCGCCACCGACCCGACCCCCGATCGCCCACTGGTGCTTTACAGAGCCGAGCATACTACCTTGATGGCGCACGGTCAAGCCGCTCCGGCTCCCGCGGGTGCTAGCCCTTCATCCCGGTGAGCGTGATGCCCTCCACGAAGTAGCGCTGCGCGAAGAAGAACAGCACCACCGGCGGTATGCTCATCAGGCTCGCGGCCGCCATCAGCACTCCCCAGTCTGTGCGGGCAACAGCACCTATGAAGTTGTACAGCCCCAGGGACAGGGTGTAGTTGTCCTGGCTGGTCAGGTATATCAGCGGCCAGAAGAAGTCATTCCAGTTCCACATGAACGTGAACACCGCGGCGGTCACGAGCACGGGCTTGGAGAGGGGAGTCAGGACGTGCCAGATGATCCTCAGGTGCCCCGCACCGTCTATCTTCGCTGAATCGAAGAGGTCCGAGGGCAGCGACAGGAAGAACTGCCTCATCAGGAAGATGAAGAAGGCGGAGCCGAACCACGCCGGTATGGTGAGGGGGCGGAACGTGCCGACCCAGTGCAGGTGGCTGAAGATGATGTACTGCGGTATCAGGGTGACCTGGTACGGCAGCATCATCGTGGCGATCACGACGAAGAACAGCGCGTCGCGTCCCCTCCACTCCAGCCGTGAGAACCCGTAGGCGACGAGCGTGCACGAGATCACCGTGGCGACGACGTTGTACAGCGAGATGTACAGAGTGTTCCAGGTGTACCTGAGAAACGGGATGTATGTGAAAGCTTCCTCGAACCTCTTCCACACGAGTTGGGTGGGCACCCACTGGGGCGGGTTCACGAAGAGCGCCGCGTCGGGCTTGACGGCGGTCGCCACCATCCAGTAGATCGGGAACAGGAAGAGCACGGAGACGAGCACGAGCACCGCCTGCTGCGCGAGCCTGCCGGGCCTCCGCAGCGCCCTTCGGAGCGAGAGCTCCCGTGCCGCGGCGCCCGCCCCGCGCACGCCCACCTCGGATGGATCGAGCGCCCTACCTCGCATAGTGCACCCACCTTCCCGTGGTTCTGAATATCGCTAGGGTGACGATGAGCACGAATACCAACAGCACCCATGCCATCGCCGAGGCGTACCCCATCTGGTAGTACTGGAAGGCATTCTGGTAGAGATACAGGTTGTAGAACAGGAGCGAGTTCAGCGGGCCTCCGAACGCTCCGGCCACGTACGCCTGGGCGAAGTACTGGAACGCACCGATCAGCCCTACGACCAGGTTGAACAGGATGGTGGGGGTGAGCAGCGGGATCGTCACGTACCACGTCCTCTGCCAGGTCCCGGCTCCGTCTATTGCGGCGGCCTCGTACAGCGTCGCCGGTATGTCCTGCAGCCCCGCCAGGTAGATCACCACGCTGCCGCCCACTCCCCACAGCGCGAGCAGGATGAGCGCGGGCTTGGCCCAGGCGGGGTCGTTCAGCCAGCCGGGCTCGGGCAGCCCCAGTTGCCCGAGCAGGTAGTTCACCGGTCCTATCGAGGGCGTGAGCAGCCACGCCAGGAGCATCACGGCGGGCACGACGGGGATCATCGTCGGCAGGTAGTAGATCGTGCGATACAGGGACAGGCCCCTCACCCTGGCGTTGAGGAGCAGCGCGAGCGCGATCCCGATCACCACTCCCAGCGGCACCGACACCGCGGCGAAGAAGAGCGTGTTGCGGACGGACACCCAGAACAGGGGGTCGTGCAGGAACATACGAGCGTAGTTCGCGAACCCCGTCCAGTGTGGGGTGCCCAGTATCTGGTAGTCGGTGAAGCTGTAGTAGAGCGATGCGAGTATCGGGTAGAGCTGGAGCCACAGAAAGCCCACGAGCCAGGGCGAGACGAACAGGAGGCCGAGGAGGATCTTCCGGACCTCTCGTCTGGCCAGCCTGCCGCTGCCCGGCACTCCGACTGCTCTCATATCGCGCTCACCTCCTCAGGTCCGCGACGGACGTCCGTGAGCGGGCATCAGAAGCTGCCCTGCACGCTGTCGAGCTGTGGCTGCAGGTTCGCCGCCGCCTCGTCCAGGGCCTGCTTCACGCTCTTCTTGCCCCTGTTCGCCTGATCTATCGCCTGGTTCAGGCTGTCGTTCAGCTTGTCGTAGATGGGGGTATACGGCACGAAGTACTTGCCCGCGTACTGGACCTCCGAGTAGATGTGCAGGTACGGCAGCTCCCGATTGTGGGGCCCCATGATCTCCTTCGTGCGCTCGATGAACGGCTTGAACTGGCTCAGCACGCTCGTCCAGTTGATCGTGTCCGCCAACAGCGCGCCATGCTGCCAGAAACCGAACTTCAGGAACTCCCACGCCTGGTCGGGGTGCTTCGAGCCCTTCGGGATGCACGGGTCCCACACCCAGCCCGTGTACATGCTCCACTCGCTCTTCTTCCCGTGAGGGGTCGGGAGTCGGATTAGCCCGTAGTTGATCTTCGGCCAGTACTTGTCCATGCCCAGGAACAGCCAGTAGCCGTCCCACACGATGCCCTGCTTGCCCTGCCCGAAGGCGCCGTATGGGACGTTCGGCGCGGAGGCGACCAGGTTGCTCGCCTCGGGGTAGGACACCCCCTTGGGTGTCAGGCCTACCCACTTCTCCACGGCTTCCACGCTCTCGGGAGAGTTGATCGCCACCTTCGTCCTGTCGGAGTTGTAGTACTGGAAGCCCAGCACGCCCGCGAACAGGAAGAACGAGCCGGGGTCCGGAACGATGCCCGCGCGCACGAGCTTCCCGCTGGAATCCCTCTTCGTCATCCGCTGACCCCACTCCCGAAACTCCTCCCAGGTGGGGGTGTCCGGGACCGAGCCTATGCCCGCCTTCTTGAACTCGTCCTTGTCGTACACGAGGGCATCGGCCCCCGCCCCGCCTGGGATGCCGTAGGGTTTGCCCTTGTACAGCACCGTCTCCCACGTGAAGGGGATGAAGTCGCTCTGCTTCACCCCGTCCTTCGAGTAGTAGGAGTCCAGAGAGGTCAGACCGCCGAGGCGCGCTATCTTCGGCACGCCGTAGCCCTCGTCTATTACCGCGACATCCGGCGGGTTGCCCGCAGCGATCGCCGCCGCGAGCTTGTTCGACAGGTTGGGCATGAACGTCCAGCTCGTGGCGACGTTCGGCGCCGCCCTCCTGGTGAACTCCGTGCCCAGCTTCTTCATGGGGTCGTTGTAGAACTTGCCCCAGTCCGAGTTCCATATGGTCAGCGTCACCTTGGGGCCGGTCGCGCGCGGGGCGCCACTCCTGCCTGAGGTCGGTGGCGGCCCGCCCTTACCGGAAGTGCCCGCCGTCTGGTTGGCCTGCCCGGAGCGCCCGACTGCCGAGCTGCCGCAGGCGGCGAGCAGGAGCACCCCTCCAGCCACACCGCCGAGCCTCAGTAGTTCCCGGCGCGACATCTTCTTCCCGCTCATGGCACTCATCCTCCTTCGCCCGCCTGAGATCGGCGGGCGGATTCCCGAGTCCGAAGCTCGAAGTCGAGCAGCTCGCCCCTCGCGAAGCGCCCCGCGTCGAGCACGGAGAAGTCGAGGCGCTCGGGCCTTCCGAGCGGGCCGCTCAGGTCGAGCGAGGTGCCGTCGCGCAGCAGCAGCTCGGCCACGCACTGCGCGATCCCGGCGTGGATCGTCATCCCGTGGCCGTTCATACCGACGGCGTGATAGAAGTTCGAGAGGCGCGCGTCGCGCGAGACGATCGGGAACCCGTCCTCGGTGGTGCCATACACACAGCACCAGCCGTTCAGGAACACGCTCCTCGGCAGGTGCCAGTAGCGGCGGTACACCCGCTCGACGGCGCGGGGGTACTCGGGGTCGTTGACGCGGTTGACGCAATCGGGATCCACGGTGAAGCCGGGCCTAGTCGTGTGGTGGTGCTGCCCGAACAGCAAGGTGCCTCCCAGCTCTCCACGGCACCACACCCCCTCGCCGTCCACCGACTCGGGCAAGCCGGTCAGAGGAGCCTCCTCCACGCCGTCGTCGAAGGCCGTGGCGACGCACACCTGGATGCGCTGGGGGGCGAGGTCGAGCTCCGACCCGGCGAGCGCGGCTATCTTCGCCCCCCAGGGACCGCCTGCGTTGAGTACCTTTTCCACGGCCCAAGGTCCCCTGCGCGTCACCAGCGTGGTGATCCGGTCCCCATCCGTGCGGACCTGGAGCACCGGCGTGTTGCGGTGAACCTCAACCCTGCCGGTCTCGAGCGCGAGCCCCTCGTACAGTTCCACCAGCTCATAGGGATCAATGAAGCCCTGGTTGGGGTAGAGCACGCCGCCCAGGACACCATCCGGGTTGATCCAGGGGTAGCGGCGCAGCAGATCCTCTCTGTCGAGAGCCACGTGGTGGTAGATGCTCTCGGGGCCGCCTCCGAAGCGAAGTTCGTACTCGTCCGGAGGGGGAGGGAACTCTCCCGGATCGTACACGACGCTCAGTGAGCCCCAGGGTGTGAACCCGAACCCGTGCTCGCGCCGCAGCCGCTGGATGCGCTCGAAGCCCAGCAGCGTGAGGTACGCGTAGATCTCCCCCATGTCGTGGAGGCATATCACCCCGGCCGAGCCACCGGTCGTGCCGCTCGCTGGGTTCTGCTTGTCGAAGAGGACGACGTGAGCACCGCCCTGCCGAGCGAGCTCGTACGCGCAACTCATCCCGATGATCCCGCCTCCGATGATGGCTACGTCCGCGCCGCGCTGGGCCACTCCCGCGACCTCCTCCCTGTCCCGGCCACTTTCGTACCCCGAGGGGGTTACTGTTGTTGTCCGATCAACAGGCTCGACAGTATCGCATACAATAAAGCGTCGAGTAGAGCCCGATACGGGTATAATAGAACGACGAGCCCCGTCTGTCAATACCTGTTCAAGGCCCGAGGGGCCCAAATTCGGCGAATCGGCCGCAGAATGGGTCAGGGCTTGTATTGCATGCCGGTATACGATATTATTGGCCTGGAATATGCTTTGGGCTCACGAGGAGGGCTTATGACCGAAGCGCTCGGACCCGTCGTCCTACCCAGACAGCGGAGCTACCGCGAGGCCGTGTATCGGGCGATCAAGGAGGCGATCCTCGCGGGGAGGCTGCGCCACGGCCACCCGCTCGTGGAGGACGAGCTCGCAGCCGACCTCAACGTGTCCCGGACGCCCGTGAGGGAGGCGCTCGCCATACTCGAGCACGAGGGGCTGATCGAGCCGCGAGGCCGCAAAGGCTTCCAGGTGCGCAGGCTCTCGCGCGAGGAGTTCGTCACGATGTTCGTCGCCAATGAGGTCGTGGAGCCCTACCTGGCGCGCAAAGCCGCGCTCCTGGCGACGGACGAGCAGCTCGCAGCGATGCGGGATGCCATCGAGCTTGGAGAGAGGGCGTCCAGTGACGACGACATCCAAGGAGTGCTCAGGTCCGGGCGCGGGTTCCACCGCGCGATGGGCAAGGCCTCCGGCAACGCGTCGCTCACTGAGTACGTCGCGCGCAACGAGGAGAGGACCGACCTCTACCTGATGAGCTCGGACCAGGTGCACGGCGTCTCGCAGCTCAGCCCCTCGGTGAGAGAGCACCAGGCCATCTACGAGGCGATACGGCAGCACGACCCGGAGGCCGCCGCCCGTCTCGTGGTGTACCACTCGCAATCGGTGCGCGAGCGCCTAGCGCCCCTGTTCGGCCACGATGAGCACGATCAGCCCGAATGAGGTCGAGACCGTGAGCGACCGAGTGCCACAGCTCCACATGAGGCACGACCTGCGTGGCCTGCCCGACCTGGCAATCCCGGCCGGGTACGCGCTCAGGGCCCTGACGCACGACGACCTCGCCGCGTGGGCCGACCTACTGGACCGCAACGGCGAGCTGGGGGAGTGGAGCGCCGAGCGGGCCCGGCCCTTCTTCTCCGAGGGCTCGCGCATGCCCCTGGAGGGGAGCTGCTTCGTGACGTGGGGGAGCGAGCCCGTGGCTACCGCGCAGCTCCACCAGCACCCCGACGGCCCGTACGCTCCGACCCCCGAGCTGGGGTGGGTCGCGGTCGACCCAGCACATCGGGGCCGCGGACTGGGCTACGTCGCGTGCCTGGCCGTGCTGCGCTACGCCGCCTCGAAGGGCTACGAGGAGGTGTTCCTCCTCACCGACGACCATCGCCTGCCGGCCATACGCACCTACCTCAGGCTGGGCTTTCGCCCCTGGATGTATGATGCCACGGCAGGCGGCCGCTGGGCCGTGGTGCTCGAGGAGCTCGCGGCTCACGTTCCGGAGTCGGAGCGGGAAGGCTGGAGAACCCGTGAATGATCAGGTCCGATTCGGCGTGGTCGGTCTTCGGCGCGGGCAGAGCTTCGTGCGGATGTGCTCCGCGGTCGGCGGCGCTCGTGTCACCGCGCTGTACGACGTGGACCTGCCACGGTCCAGGCGAGCCGCGGCCGAGCTGGGCGCGAGCGCGTTCGGCAGCTACGATGAACTCCTGAGCTCGGACGTGGACGCGGTAGTCATCGCCTCGCCCCTGCCGTACCACGCGCGCCAGGCGGTAGCCGCGCTCGAGGCTGGCAAGCACGTGCTGAGCGAGGTGACCGCCTGCCAGACCACGGAGGACGCAAGGGAGCTGGTACGGGCGGTGCGCGCGAGCGGTAAGGTCTATGCCCTCGCCGAGAACTATACCTACCTTGACGAGGTCGAGCTGGTGAAGCGGCTCCACGACGACGGCCGATTCGGCGACGTGTACTACGGCGAGGGCGAGTACCTGCACGACTGCCGCGACCTCTGGTACGGCGAGGACGGCGGCCTGACCTGGAGGGGAATGGGACAGCTGGGGGTATACTGCACGCACAGCTTGGGCCCCCTGCTGTACATCGTGGAGGATAGGGTTGTGAGCGTGAGCGCGCTCGCCGTGCCTGGGGGCAGGTTCGATCCAAGAGTCACATGCCCGACGATGGACCTGATGCAGATGGTGACGGTCCGTGGCCTGACGCTGCGAGTGAGGGTGGACCACGTCTCGCCCAGACCGCACCAGATGGCTTACTACGCCCTGCAGGGCACGAGGGGCTGCTACGAGGCGTGGCGCGGCCTCGGGGACGAGAGCAAGGTATGGCTCGAGGACGAGCACGAGCCCTCCCGCTTCCACGCACCAGCGCGGTGGCATCCGCTCGCCGCTCTGGCGCGGCGCTACATCCCGGACCGGCTGGAGGCTCCGCCCGGGGCGCGAGCCGGGGGGCACGGCACGAGCGAGTACTGGATGCTCCGGGACTTCCTCGCCGCCGTGCGGGAGGAAGCGCCTCCGCGCATAGACGTGTACCGCGCCCTCGACTACACTCTGCCCGGAATCTGCGCCGTGGAGTCGCAGTCCATGGAAGGGATGCCGGTGCGGGTGTCGGACCCCAGAGGGTGGGGCCACGACCTGCCGGACGAGCAGCTACAGGAGTCCTGTTGGTGAAGATCACGCGCGTATCATCACTCGTTGTCAACGCGAACATGCGCAACTGGGTCTTCGTGAAGGTGGAGACGGACCAGCCCGGCCTGTACGGCTGGGGGGAGGCCACGCTCGAGTGGAAGACCCGCACGGTGGTGGGGGCGGTCGAGGACGTCGGACGCTTCCTGATCGGGGAGGATCCCAGGCGGATCGAGCACCTGTACCAGATCATGTACCGCCAGTACTTCTGGAGGGCGGGCGTCGAGGGGATGACCGCCATGAGCGGGATCGAGCAGGCGCTGTGGGACATCAAGGGCAAGTGGCTCGGGCTGCCCGTGTATGAGCTGCTGGGCGGCCGCGTGCGCGACAGGGTCCGGCTGTACAACCACCTGGACGGCGGGCTGATGAGGAGCATGTACGGGAGCCGCGAGCCCGAGGAGTTCGCGGAGCTCGCCCTCCGGGTGAAGGATGCGGGCTACACGGCCGTGAAGGTCATGGCGGTGCCCCGCACCGAGCCCGTGGAGGGCACGCGCTCCGTGTGCTATGCCGAGAGCCTGGTACGAGCGGTCCGGGAAGCGGTGGGCACGGAGATGGACGTGATGGTCGACCTGCACGGCCGTACCACCCCCGCCATGGCCATCCAGTACGCCCATGCGTTCGAGCCCTACGGCCTGCTGTTCTTCGAGGAGCCCTGCCCCACCGAGGACCTCGAGGCCACGGCTCAGGTGACGCGGGCATCGCGCATCCCGATAGCTACCGGTGAAAGGCTCGTGGGCCGCCACCAGTTCCGGGAGCTGTTCGAGCGCAGAGCCTGCCACGTCGTCCAGCCCGACCTCTGCCACTGCGGCGGGCTGTGGGAGGCCCGCAAGATAGCGGCTATGGCGGAGGTCTACTCGATGGCCGTGGCCCCGCATAACCCGAACGGCCCGATCTCGACCGCGGCCGCCGTTCACTTCGCGCTCGCCACGCCCAACTGGGTGATCCAGGAGGCCATCTCGAACGACGTGCCCTGGAGGGACGAGGTGGTGGATCAGCCCATCGCGGTCGAGGAAGGGTACGTCCCGGTGCCCACGAGGCCCGGACTCGGCGTCGAGGTCGACGAGAGGGCGGCCGCGAGGCACCCCTTCAAGCCCGAGGCCGAGCAGAGGTACCTGCACCCCGACGGCTCCGTGGCCGACTGGTAGGCCCCGGGACCTCTCGACGAAAGGGACGCCGGCGATGGCCGTTCGAATAGCTGCCGGAGTTGCGAGGGCCGACATCACCCCTCCGCGCGGCATCGCCCACGCGGGCTGGGGCGCACAGACCCACCAGCGCGCGGCGGGGGTAGATATGCCCCTGTACGCCACCGCGCTCGCCCTGAGCGACGGCGACCGCGCCGCCGTCCTGGTGGACCTCGACCTCATATACCTGTGGGAGCGCGAGGCCACCGCCGCGCGGGATGCGGTCTCGCGCCTCACCGGCCTGCCCCTCGAGAGCGTCCGGGTGTCGTACACCCACACGCACTCCGGGCCCGTAACGGGCGGCACCTGGTCCTCCTGGTTCACTGAGGGTGCGGAAGAGGTGGCTGCGTACGACGCCGCTCTTCCGCACTACGTCGCGGGCGTGGCCCGGGAAGCGCTCAGGGCGCTGCGTCCGGCGCGCGCCTGTGTGGGCAGCGGCAGCTGTCGTATCGCGGTGAACCGCAGGTTCCAGAGGCCGGAGGACGGCGCCGTGGTGGTGGGCAGGAACCGGGCGGGAAGCGTAGACCGCGAGGTGAAGGTGGTCCGCATAGACTCCGAGGACGGGTCGCCGCTCGCGGCGGTCGTCAACTACGCCTGCCACCCCATCATCGTGGGGCCCGACAACGACCTCATCACGCCGGACTACCCAGGGGTGGTGAGACGCGTCGTCGAGGGGGCGACCGGGGCCGCCTGCCTGTTCCTGCAGGGTGCCGCGGGGAACGTCGGCCCCGCTCGTGGCGTGGCCCGTGGGGGGATAGAGGAGTACAGACGTCTGGGAGCGATCCTGGGACACGAGGCGAGCTGTGTCTGGTGGGAGCTGGGCGCCCTGGATCGCCCGGAGCGCTACGTCTGCACGCTGGAGTCGGGAGCTCCGCTCGCGGTCTACGAGGACGAGCCGGCACCCCTCGCCGACGGCAGGCTCGCCGTCGGCACCAGGGCAGTGGGGCTGCCCATGAGGGAGATGCCGGATCCTGAGCAAATGAGCTCGGAGCTTGAGGCTTGCCTGCGCAGGCTCGAGGAGCTGAGAACCTCCGACGCGGGGGGCGACGAGGTGCGCTACCAGACGATGCTCGCGAAGCGCTGGGCGATGCGCGCCGAGGCGGCGCGGGAGGCGCGGGGCCGCTTGAGACGGGACATCGAGCTACAGGGCTTCGCGCTCGGCCCGGAGATCGCGCTCCTCGCCGTACCGGGCGAGCCCTTCGTGGAGATAGGGCTGGAGGTGAAGCGCCGCTCCCCGTTCGAGCACACGCTGTTCTCGGGGTACTCCAACGTCGGCACCGACTACATCCCCTGGCCGGACGCCTACCCGCTCGGCGGGTACGAGGTCGAGATCACACCGTTCGCGCCCGGGGCCGCGGGGCTGCTCGTCGAGGGGTGCCTGGAGCTGCTGGCCGAGCTGGAGCGGGAGGCCAGGGTGCCCCGGTAGGGGGAGGCGCACTAGCGTCCGGCTCGAAGCTCGGCGCGGATGAGCCGGGCTGTGCGGGGTCCGTCGGTGAGGGGGCCGCGCTCGGCGACGAAGCGCCCGGAGCCTATGGGATCGCCGTGGTAGCGCGGGAGGAGCTGGAGGTGCAGGTGGTTGATCCCGCCGTCGCACATCGTGTTCAGGTAGACCTTCTCCGCACCCAGCGCCCGCTTGATCGCCCTCACGACGAGCACGCACACCTGAAAGACCCTCGCGGCCTCCTCCTCGGAGAGCTCGGAAAGGTCCTCGCGATGGGGCTTGTAGACCACGATCGTGTGTCCGCGCATCCGGGGATACGGCTCGAGCACCACGCGGAACAGGTCGTCCTCGCAGACCACCTGCTGATCGCCGAAGAGCTCTCCGGTGCGCAGGTCGTGGCACGTATAGCACACGCCTTGCTCCCTCAGCTCCCGCACCCTCCGCGCGACCCGCTCCCTCCTCTCCCTCCAGTCCTCGCTCACCTCGACCTTCCTTCTGTAGCGAAGTCCCCTGCGTCGGGCGTCGAAGGGCTCACGGCGAAGCTGTGCGATCGTGTGCTATCCCGCTGTCTGATCCGGGGCTGGTGGGGACTGCCACGGGCGTGTGGGGACCTCGCTCGCAGTGGCTCTCACGACCACCGCGTCGTCGCGCAGCTCGTGCACCGCCTCGAGCGGGACGTACAGGTCCGGCTGCATCAGCTCGCGCCTCACTGTGAAGTAGGTCCCGACCGTCTCCGAGACCTCGCCCAGCCTCTCGCCGTCGAGCGTGAGCACGCTCTGCCCCACGGAGACTCCAGGGGCTCGGGCAACGGGCTCGGTGGTCTCCGCCGATGGAGAGGGGGCCGTCTCTAC
>CADDYR010000124.1 GCA_902810765.1 Chloroflexota bacterium | reverse complement strand
GTCCATCCTGTCGGACAGCCCGGCCCTCTCGACCGCCGCCGCGGAGTCGCCCCCGCCCACGACCGTGAAGCCATTTATTCTGGCGAGCGCCCGAGCAACGGCGAAGGTGCCCTCCGAGAACCTCTCGGACTCGAACACGCCCATCGGGCCGTTCCAGACGACCGTGCGAGCGGCACGCAGGCGGTCGGCGAACATCTCTGTCGTCTCGGGGCCGACATCGTAGATCGCCATGTCCTCGGGCACCTCGTCCGCCCTCACGGCCCGTGCCGAACCCGGATCGTCGAGGGAGCGGGCGACCACGAAGTCCACGGGCAGCACGAGCTTCTGCCCGGACGACCCGAGCAGGCGCGCCGCGAGCCCGACCTTGTCCGGCTCGACCAGGCTCCTGCCCGTCTCGTGCCCCTGGGCGAGGAGGAACGTGTTGGCCATCGCGCCACCGATGAGCAGCGAGTCCACCCTCGGCAGCAGATTCTGGATCAGCCCGATCTTGTCCGAGACCTTCGCGCCGCCGAGCACGGCGACGAACGGACGCTCCGGCTCGCCGAGCAGGCCCGACAGCACGCTCACCTCGCGCTGCATCAGCACCCCTGCCGCCGACGGCAGGAGGCGGGCGACGCCCGTGATGCTCGCGTGGTCCCGGTGGGCCGTGCCGAACGCGTCGTTCACGTACACGTCCCCGAAGGACGCGAGCTGTTGGGCGAACTCCGGATCGTTCTTCGTCTCGCCGGGGTAGAACCTCAGGTTCTCGAGCATCAGCACCGAACCCGGCGCGGCGCCGCTCGCGGCGCCCTCCGCCTCGTCCAGCTCGAACGGCAGCACCGTCACGGGCACTCCGAGCAGCTCGGATGCGCGCCGCGCCACCGGGGCAAGCACGAGCTTCGGGTCGTACCCCTTCGGCCTTCCGAGGCTCGTGAGTATCACGACGGCGCGCGGCTCACGCTCGAGGATCCGCCGGAGAGTCGGCACCGACGCGCGGATGCGCATGTCGTCGGCGACGCCGCCCGAGCCGTCCAGCGGCACGTTGTAGTCCACGCGGACGAGCACGCGCCTGCCGGTGACGTCCAGGTCGTCCAGCGTGCGCACCCCCTAGAAGCCCTTCTCCGCCATCAGGGCCGCCAGGTCGGCAACGCGCACCGAGTAGCCCCACTCGTTGTCGTACCACGAGACCACCTTCGCGAGGTTGCCGCCGATCACCATCGTCGAGAGCCCGTCCACCACCGTGGAGTGGTAGTCCTCCTTGAAGTCCGAGGACACGAGCGGCTCGTCGGTGTAGGCGAGGATGCGGCTGAGGGGGCCACAGGACACCTCCCGGAACACCTCGTTGATCTCCTCGACGGTGGTGTCCCGCTCGAGCTCGGCCACGAAATCTATGATGCTCACGGTGGGGGTGGGCACCCGCAGGGAGAGGCCGTCGAACTTCCCCTTCAGCTCGGGCAGCACCAGGCCGAGCGCCCGCGCGGCGCCGGTGGTGGTCGGGATGATGTTCGTGGCAGCGGCCCGGGCGCGCCTGAGGTCCTTGTGGGGCCCGTCCTGGATCGCCTGATCGTTCGTGTACGAGTGCACGGTCGTGACGAGTCCCTTGACTATGCCGAACCGCTCGAGCATCACCTTCGCGACCGGCGCGAGCGCGTTCGTGGTGCAGGAGGCGTTCGAGACGATGTGGTGGCTGTCGGGGTCGTACCTGTCCTCGTTCACGCCGAGGACGACCGTGATGTCCTCGTGCTTCGCTGGGGCGGTGATCATCACCTTCTTCGCACCAGCCTCCAGGTGGGCCCTGGCCTTCGTGGCGTCCGTGCCGACCGAGGACGACTCGATCACGAGGTCTATACCCAGCTCGCGCCAGGGAAGCTGGGTCCAGTCGCGCTGCGCGAACACCTGCAGCTCGGTGTCGTCCACGCAGATCTTGCCGTCGCCGTGGGCGATCGCGGCCTCGTAGCGGCCGTAGTTGGAGTCGTACTTCAGAAGATGGGCGAGCGTCTCGGGGCTCGTGAGGTCGTTGGTCGCGACTATATCGAGCTCGTCGGGATAGTAGGTGCGCATCGCCTTGAAAGCCTGACGCCCTATCCTGCCGAACCCGTTGATTGCAACTCTGGCCATAGGTGTGATGTCCTCCTGGGTTCTCTGTGTGCTGATAGACAGTGATGTGACGCGCGACCGGCTCGACGTACCGACTTACGCCCATCCTATACATATTGCCGGTTCGGACGCCCATGATTCAACTATCGGGGCCGCGAGATCGGGGCAAGGCAAGCGCCCGCGCCCGTCTCCTGCTAAACTGCATCGCGGACGCTGGCTGCAGGAGGCAGGTGTTGAACGCGGACATTGACCACGTGCTCATCCCGGAGGAAGAGCTGCTCAGGAAGGTGGAGGAGCTTGGGAAGTGCCTTGCTCGGGACTACTCGGGCCGAGGCCCGGTGCTGATCGGCGTGCTGACCGGGGCGGTTGTGTTCATCTCGGACCTGATCCGCGCGTGTCGGATACCCCTGAGCGTGGACTTCATGGCCGTGAGCTCCTACGAGCGCGGCACCCACAGCACGGGCGTCGTGAGGATACTCAAGGACCTGGACCGGAACATCGAGGGCCAGCACGTCGTCGTCGTAGAGGACATAATTGACACGGGGCTGACGCTCTCGTACCTCCTCGAGGCGCTGCAGGCACGCCATCCCGCGACGCTGCGGGTCTGCGCGCTGCTCGACAAGCGCGGGAGGAGAAGGGTGGATCTGCAGCTGGATTACGTGGGCTTCGAGATCCCGGACGAGTTCGTCGTGGGGTACGGGCTGGACTACGCGGGGCTGTACCGCAATCTCCCGTACATAGGGGTGCTGAGGCCAGAGCTCTACGCCTCCGAGGAGGGGTGACGGGCACACGCGGAGGCAGAGATGTTGCGCGTAGATCGTGCGGGAACGGCCCCGAGATCGGCTGCAAAGATCGCTGGATAGCTGCTAATATGTCCCGTGGGCAACACGGAGAAAGAAGACCCAGATCCTATGAGCGAGGATCCCGATAGCCACACCCCCTCTGGAGGCACAGGGGGGGCACGAGGCGGCGCCGGGCGCACTCCCGAGATAGATGCTCGGGAGGTACGGAGAGGGCGACACCCGGGCGACCGCTACGTTCGGGTGATCCACGACCCCAAGTTCCAGCGAGTGGGCCCGGGCGTGCTGTCGGCCACACCGCAGGCGGGCGAGCCTACCACGGGCATGGGGAGGGCGATCAACAGGCTCAAGCGAGTCGTCGTCGGCCCCCCGATCTCCACGGCCCAGCAGCACCACGAGCGGCTGACGAAGCTCAAGGCGCTCGCGGTGCTGTCCTCCGACGCGCTGTCGTCGGTGGCGTACGGCCCCGAGGAGATCGTCACCATACTGATCGCGGCCGGCGCCGCGGGCCTCGCCTTCTCGATGCCGATCGCGGTGGCCATCGTGCTCCTGATGATCATCGTCGGCACGTCGTATCGCCAGACGATCAAGGCGTACCCGAAGGGTGGCGGCTCGTACATCGTCGCCTCGGACAACCTGGGGACGATCCCCGGCCTGATGGCCGGCGCGGCCCTCACGGTCGGGTACATCCTGACGGTCGCGGTGAGCATCTCCTCCGGCGTGGCTGCGATCCTGTCGGCGGTGCCCTCGCTGCTGCCGTACAGGGTGGAGATCGCCGTCGGCGTGATCCTGTTCATAATGCTCGCGAACCTGCGCGGCATCCGCGAGTCGGGCAACATATTCATGCTGCCCACCTACGTCTTCCTCGCCCTGATGTACGCGTTGATAGGCGTAGGGTTGTACCACGTCGTGACCGGGACTGTGACGCCCCTGAGCCCCGGCGCGTTCGAGACGCGCGGGACGGAGCTGATGCGGAACATCTCGCTCTTCCTGATCCTGCGGGCCTTCGCCCAGGGCTGTTCGGCGATGACCGGCACGGAGGCCATATCCGACGGCGTGCCCGCCTTCAAGCCACCGGAGTGGAAGAACGCGCGCACGACGCTCACGGCGATGGTCGTGCTGCTCACCACGACGTTCTTCGGCACGACCTTTCTGCTCCACCAGTACGCCGTCGTGCCGTCGCCCAACGGCACGCCCACGATGGTGTCGAAGCTGGCCGAGACGCTCTTCGGCGACACCCCGCTGTACTACGCGGTCCAGGTGTTCACCGCGCTCATCCTGATCCTGGCAGCGAACACGAGCTTCTCGGACTTCCCGCGCCTGCACTACTTCATGGCGCGCGACCGCTTCGTACCGCACCAGTTTGAGTTCCGGGGCGACCGCCTGGCGTACTCGAACGGGATCATCGTGCTCGGGCTCGTGTCGTCCCTGCTGGTGATCGGGTTCAAGGGAGACGTCTCGGCGCTCATCCCCCTGTACGCGGTGGGCGTGTTCCTCGCCTTCACGATGTCCCAGAGCGGGATGGTGGTGCGCTGGTGGAGGCGCCGCGAGCCCGGATGGCGCCACAGCATCGTGATCAACGCCCTGGGCGCGGCGACGACCGCGCTCGTGACGGTCATCGAGGCGGTGACCCAGTTCACGCACGGCGCGTGGCTCGTCGTGCTCATCCTTCCGGTCCTGATCCTCGGATACCTGGGCATCCATCGCCACTACGAGCGCGCCGGCCGGGAGCTCGAGCCGGAGACCCCGCTCCGTACCAGCGAGATCAAGCACTCGGTGATCGTGCCCGTGGCCGCGCTCAACCGGGTCGCGATTCAGACCCTGGCGTACGCGAAGTCCATCGCTCCGAACGTCACCGCCGTCCACGTCGCGGAGACCGACGAGGACGTGGAGGAGTTCCAGCGGCGGTGGAAGATGGCCGAGGAGAAGTACGGCGACCTCGGCAACCTGGTCGTGCTCGTCTCTCCCTACCGGGCGGTCGTGGGGCCGATCCTCGCTTTCATAGACGCGGTCGACCGCAAGGAGCCGGACGACACGATCACCGTCGTGCTGCCGGAGTTCATCGCGAAGCACTGGTGGGAGATCCCGCTGCACAACCAGACCGCGCTCCGGTTGAAGGGGGCTCTGCTGTTCCGCAAGGGCACGGTCGTGGTAAGCGTGCCGTACCACCTCAGCACCTAGCGGCGAGCACGAGGACGGGAAAGGCTTTCTACACCCGTACCAGATCCTCGTAGAGCGGGAAGCGATCAGTGAGGTCCGCGACGCGCGAGCGCATCGCCCGCACCGTGTCCTCGTCCCGTCGCTCGATCGCGGTGGCGATGATGTCGCCGATCTCGCGCATCTCCTCCTCGCGCATCCCGCGCGTCGTCACCGCGGGAGTACCGATGCGGATGCCGCTCGTCACGAAGGCCGACTCCGTGTCGTAGGGCACGGTGTTCTTGTTCACCGTCACTCCGCACCTCTCCAGGAGCTTCTCGGCCTCCTTGCCGGTGATCCCCTTGTTGCGCAGGTCCACGAGTGTCAGGTGGTTGTCGGTGCCCCCGCTCACGAGGTCGAAGCCGCGGGAGAGGAGGGTGTCCGCCAGCGTCTTCGCGTTGCTCACTATCTGGCGCTGGTACTCCTTGAACTCGGGCTGCAGCGCCTCCTTCAGCGCGACGGCCTTCGCGGCGATGACGTGCATCAGCGGCCCTCCCTGGGTGCCGGGAAACACCGCTCTGTCCAGCGCCTTCGAGTGCTCCTCCTTGCAGAGCACGAGCCCGCCGCGCGGGCCGCGCAGCGTCTTGTGTGTGGTCGTGCTGACGAAGTCGGCGACCGGGACGGGCGACCCGTGCAGCCCTGCGGCGATGAGCCCCGCGATGTGCGCCATGTCCACGAACAGCGCGGCCCCCACCTCGTCGGCGATCTCGCGGAACCTGGTGAAATCTATCTCACGCGGGTACGCGCTCGCGCCCGCGACGATCAGCTTGGGCCGGTGCTCGCGCGCCGCCTCGCGCAGCCGGTCGTAGTCTATGTAGCCCGTCTCCTTCGCCACGCCGTATCGCACGAAGTGGAAGTACATCCCCGAGATGTTGATCGGGTGGCCGTGGGTCAGGTGCCCTCCGTGGGTGAGGTCCATCCCGAGCACTGTGTCGCCGGGCCTGAGGAGCGCGAGGTAGACCGCCGTGTTCGCCTGCGCGCCGCTGTGGGGCTGCACGTTCGCGTGCTCCGCGCCGAACAGCTCCTTCGCCCTCGAGATCGCGAGTCGCTCGACCACGTCCACGTACTCGCAGCCGCCGTAGTAGCGCTTCCCCGGCAGCCCCTCCGCGTACTTGTTCGTGAGCACCGAGCCCTGTGCCTCGAGCACGGCGCGCGAGACGAAGTTCTCCGAGGCGATCAGCTCGAGCGTCGAGCGCTCGCGCCCGAGCTCTCCCTGGATCGCCTCGTACACGTCCGGGTCGAACTCGGCGAGCGCGGCGTCGTGCGCGGACCTCTCACTACCAATAGCCATTATGAAAGTCACCTCGCAGGCTCTTGCTGGTATTGCGTCCTGACGGCATTGTAGCACGGCCGGGGGCCGCGTTCGATCGCCCCTGCTGGAACGGACCGGGCGAAGCGACTACAATGGTCAGCGATGGTTGGCGTACGATACATCCTCCCGTACATCAGGCGGCACAAGGCGAAGCTCCTGCTCTCGATCCTCTGCTTCGTCGTCGCGAACTTCGCCGCGCTCCTGAGCCCGTACGTGCTCGGAAGAGGCATTGACGCGGTAACCCGGCACGCGCCGATGGGCACGCTCGCGCTGATAGGTGTGTTCCTGCTCCTCGCCACGCTGCTCGAGGGCGTGTTCCGGTTCGGCGCGAGGTACCTCGGCACCGGGAACGCGCGGGACATCGAGTACGAGCTGCGCAACGACCTGTTCCGCGCGTACCAGCGCCAGGATGCCTCCTTCTTCCAGACCTTCCGCACCGGCGACCTCATGGCGCGGGCGACTAACGACCTGAACGCCGTGCAGCGCTCCCTCGGTGCCGGCTTCTCGAACCTGGCGAACACCGTGATCGCGCTGATCACCACCGTGCTGGCGATGCTCAGCATAGACGTCAAGCTCGCGATCCTCTCGATCCTCATCCTCCCGTTCACGAGCGTGAAAATGGCCTCCGCCGGCCGCGCTATCCAGCGCAGGTTCGAGAAGGTGCAGGAGCGGTTCGCCGACATCTCGACGAAGGTCCAGGAGAACGCGTCGGGCATACGGGTGGTGAAGGCGTACGCGCAGGAGGACCTCGAGGCCGAGGACTTCGCGCACGTCAACCAGAACTACATGGACGCGAGCATCGCGCAGCTCAGGATTCAGTCGCTGCTCTGGCCCGCGATGTACGTCGTGGGAGGCGCCGCCACGGTAGTCGTGCTGTACGTCGGCGGCATGGACGTGATCTCGGGCCACATCACCGTCGGGCAGCTCGTACAGTTCCTCGCGTACGTGGCAGCGCTGCGCTGGCCGATGGTGTCGCTCGGCTGGGTGGTCAACCTCGTGCAGCAGGGCACCGCCTCGATGATCCGGCTGCAGAGGATACTGACCCGCGCTCCCGCGATCCAGGACTCACCCGACGCGGTACGCGTCGTGCGGCTCAGGGGAGAGGTGGAGTTCCGGCACGTGTCGCTCTCCTACGACGGCGCGGAGGTGCTGCACGACATAAACTTCCATATACCCGCCGGGGCGACGTACGCCCTCGTGGGCCCCACCGGCTCGGGCAAGTCGAGCATTGCGTCGCTGATCCCCCGGATATGGGACCCGACGAGCGGACAGGTGTTGATTGACGGTATAGACGTGCGGCTGATACCCCTCGCGGTCCTGCGCAGGTCTGTAGGCTATGTGCCCCAGGAGACCTTCCTGTTCTCCGAGCGCATCCGCGACAACATAGCGTATGGAGTGGGGGACGTCCCGGACGAGCGCATCGAGTGGGCGGCGCGCATCAGCCAGCTCGAGCGCGACGTCGAGCAGTTCCCGCACGGCTACGACACCTACCTTGGCGAGCGGGGCGTGACACTGTCGGGAGGGCAGAAGCAGAGGACGGGGATCGCGCGGGCGATCATCAAGGATCCCTCGATACTCATCCTGGACGACGCGCTGTCGAGCGTGGACACGTACACCGAGGACCAGATACTCGAGGGGCTGCGCGGGGTGATGGAGACGCGCACGAGCCTCATCATCGCGCACCGTATCTCGACCGTACAGCACGCGGACCACATCCTGGTGATAGACGACGGCCGCATCATGGAGCAGGGTACCCACGAGGAGCTGGTGCGCCTCGGTGGGATGTACGCCTCGATGTACAGGCGCCAGCTGCTCGCCGAGGAGATGTCGGTGGCCGACCTCGAGGAGGACGTCGAGGTCGGCACGAGCGGCGACGGCGACCAGCGAGCGGAGTAGCCGGACGCCGCCCTCGTGGTAATGCTCCGGCCCGATCTGATACCCTTTCACGTCCGGTGAGCTTGGTCACCCGGAATCCGTATCGCCTAATCAGCATGGAGGTCGCGCAGGGAGATGAGGTTCGAGGGCAAGGTCGCGATCGTGACGGGCGGCACCCGTGGCATCGGCAGGGCCATCGCCACAATGTTCGCCCGGGAGGGAGCGGCGGTGGCCGTGGGCTACCTTCGGCGGAAGGGGCCCGCCGATGAGACTGTGCACGAGCTCGAGTCGCTCGGCGCGAGGGTCAGGGCGTTCAAGTGCGACGTGCGCGATCGGGATCGGGTGCGCGAGATGGTCGCAGAGGTTGCGAGCGAGCTCGGCGGGGTGGACTTCGTCGTGAGCAACGCGGCCTCGGGCTCGAACAAGCCCGCGATGGAGCTCACGGAGACGGGCTGGGACTGGACGATGAACATCAACACGCGCGCGCTGCTCTTTCTCGCCCAGGAGGTGGTGCCCTACATGCGTCAGCACGGTGGCGGGCGGATCGTGAGCATCAGCAGCCTGGGCGCGGGGCGCGTCCTGCCCGACTACGTGAGCGTCGGCGTCTCGAAGGCCGCGCTCGAGGCGCTCACCCGGTACCTGGCGATAGAGCTCGCGCCCGAGCATATCACCGTGAACTGCGTGTCGGGCAGCGTCGTCGAGACGGAGGCGCTCAGGCACTTCGCCATCGGCGAGCAGATGCTCAGGGCCGGCAGGGAGCGCACGCCCGCCGGGCGGATGGTTCAGCCCGACGACATCGCGAACGCCGTGGGCTTCCTGTGCTCCAGGGACGCCGAGATGATCGTGGGGCAGACCATCGTGGTGGACGGCGGCTTCTCCCTGCCCTTCTTCTGGGAGTAGAGACCTCGGAGGAGGCTCCCCGCTCCGCGTGGCCCGCGTGCAACCTGTACCCCATCCCCTGTAACATCGGGTCAGCACGCCTGTTCAGCTCGGGGGTACGGTTTGCGCACGCTCCACTTCACGGTCCTTCTACGGCGAGACGAGGACGACGGCTCGGTCCTGAGGGCGTCGGTGCCGGGCCTCGCCGGGTCGGTCTCGGGGTTCGAGCGGGAGCACGAGGCAGTCGCGGCCGTCCGGCTCGCGCTTTCCGAGCTCGTGCAGGGGCTCGGGCCGGAGGAGATCGAGCAGGTCCTGGCCGCGCAGGCGGAGGTGGTCCCGGGGGACCTGCCCCGGGGCACACGCCTCGTCAGGGTGTCGGTGGAAGCTCCGAGCTACGAGGTGCCGAGGGCGGCCGCGGGCGGGTGAGCCCCGCTCGTCACCTGCCGTCGTACAGCCGCAGCAGCTCCCCGGCCTCCCGAGCCTCACGCGTGCCCGGGGCCACTTGGACCACTCGCAGCCAGTCCCTCTCCGCCTGCCCGATCCGCGGATGCTCCCCGCTCGCGAGCAGCCTGCCGCGCAGCAACAGTGCCTCCGGCATAGACGGGTCGAGCGCGAGCGCCAGGCGCGCCTCGGCGAGCGCGCGGGCCCGGTCGCCGGCCGCGTACCACGCGCGTGCCAGATCCGAGTGGACCGTCGCGTCGGAGGGATAGGCGGCCGCGAGCTCCGAGAGCGCGGCGAGCCCCCGCTCTCGGTCCTCGAGCGAGATCAGCTGCGCCAGCTGCCTCAGCGCCGTTGGATCGGCCGGATGGCTTCTGAGGCCGTCGCGGAACTCCCCCGCGAGCTGGCCGACGCCCTCTGGAGGGCGGGAGGTGGAGGTGTCCGCCGAGGTGTTCGGGCCGCCCGTCAGCCGGAAGGCCAGGAGCGAGGCGACGGCGAGCACGAGCAGCACCGCCGGCCGGACCCGAGCGCGCCTCACCGCGACACCTCCCTGAGCGCGCGCTCGAGGTCCGGACGGGCGAGCGCCCCCACCACGACGCGCTGCACCGTGCCGTGGGAGTCCACGAAGACGTGCGTGGGCAGCATGTACAGCCCGTAGCGTGCAGAGGCCGCCCCCAGGGGGTCGAGGGTCACGAGCGCCCGCGGCCGACCGGCGGACAGGTAGGCGCGTACCTCCCGCGGGCTCTCGCCCAAGTCCACCAGGACGATCTCGACGCCCCGGCGCTCGGCCTCGCGCGACACGCCCGCGGCCTGCCCGATCTGCGCCCGGCACATCTGGCACGAGGTCGCCCAGAACACCATCCACACCGGCCGTCCGCGCAGGCCGGACAGCGTCACAAACCGCCCGTCGAGCGTGCGCAGCTGGAGCTCGGGGGCCTGCCGCCCGACCAGCGGCGAGCCCGGGCCGACCGCCCGGGGACCGGACAGCCCGAGGAAGGACGCCGTCACCGCGGCGCCGATCGCGAGCCCGACGAGCAGGATGGCGAGCGCCCGGGCGTCGGGCTTCCTCCGCGTGGTGACCGGTGAGGTCGCGCTCATCGCTCGTCTAGGCTCCGGTGAAGCTGTGCAGGCTCTGGAAGAACAGGTTGCCCGCGTAGGTGAGGCAGGTGGTGGCGAACCCGAGCGCGAGGAGCCAGGAGGCGCGCCGGTCCGCGGCCTCGTGGCGCGAGCGGTGGTGCAGGTACACCGCGTAGACCAGCCAAGTCGCGAGCGTGGCGGACTCCTTCGGGTCCCAGCTCCAGTAGGAGCCCCATACCAGATAGGCCCACCAGGAGCCCACGAGCAGCGTCGCGGTGAGGCCGAGGAAAGCCACCGTAGCTGCCCGGAATCGTATGCCTTCCAGCGCCTCGGCCCGGCCGGCCTTGCGCGATACGAGCGCCGGCACGGCCGCGGCGAAGGCGAGCGCTCCCGCGCCGTAGGCCACTACCGCCGACCCGACGTGCAGGACGAGCAGCAGGTCGTTCCGGAGGACGGGCAGCGGTGGGAGCACGGCCGGCCGGAGGCGCGCGGCGTACACGAGCAATCCGAGGGCGACGAGCGCGCTGACCGCCGTGATCTCCGGTCGCGCTTGCCGAAGCCCCGCCACCGCCCTCGCCGCGAGCGCTCCCCAAGCGAACGCGAGAGCGAACTCGTACTGATCCGAGAGCGGGAGCCGTCCCGTGCCGAGCGCCCGGAGGACGAGGGCCGCGCTCAGCGCGAGCAGCGCGAGGGCGCCGGCGAGCTCTATCGCAAGGCGAAGAGCATCCTCGATGGGCGATCTCTCGTCGCCCGACAGCGGCTGCGGAGCGCGCTGCGGCACGAGGCTCGCGACTGCGACCGTACCGCAGCACGCCGAGGCCCCGGCCGCGAGGGCGAGGCAGATGGAGTACGTGCCGGCATGCGGAATCATGTGCCTAGCTCCGATCCCACTCTGTCCGCGACACGCCGCAGTTCTCGGGGCCAGCCGGGCGCCCTTCCCGAGCCTCGCGCGATCAGCAGCAGGCTGCCCTCCTCCTCGGGCCGCACCCAGACCCCGATCCTGCGGTACGGCATGAGGAGCGCGAGCGCCGTGCCGAGGAGGGCGAGCGCCGCGCCCGTCCAGACGAACGGCATCGCGGGGTCGTGCACGGCCCGGAGC
>CADDYR010000123.1 GCA_902810765.1 Chloroflexota bacterium | reverse complement strand
CCCCTCCGGTTGCCGACCGGCACGCAGCAGGGACGCGCGGCGATCGCGCCGGACCTGAGGACCTACGCTCCCTCCCGGGTGAACGGCAGGGGACAGCTCGTGCCCGTCACGGGCCGGGAGGGCGAGGGAAGATCCCAGGAGCGGTCCGCCGGCAACGGCCCGGGAATCAGGAACCGGGCGACCCGGCCGTACAGCGAGGCGTACTCGGATTACAGGAACGCGGCGTCCAGCTACGTGGAGGAGCACTACATACCTCTGACGCTCAAGGATTACGTGCGCGACTACTTCACGCAGATATCCCCCGCGAAGTCCTCCAGGAAGGGAGGTGGAAGGTGACGAGCGAGCAGAGCGGACCCATGACGCCCGAGGAGTTCGTGGGCGTCGCCCGCGAGATCGAGGCCGAGGTGGGCAAGGTGATCGTCGGCCAGCGCGAGCTGCTGCGCGGCGTGCTCTCCTGCGTCGTCGTCGGCGGCCACGCGCTGCTGGAGGGCGTGCCGGGGCTGGGCAAGACGGCCACCGTGCGCGCGCTCGGGGAGGCGCTCGACCTCCGGTTCAGCAGGGTCCAGTTCACGCCCGACCTGATGCCCTCGGATATCACCGGCACGAACGTGATCCACGAGACGGAGCGCGGGGAGCGGGAGTTCAGGTTCGAGCCCGGGCCGGTCTTCGCCAACCTCGTGCTCGCCGACGAGATCAACCGCGCCTCACCGAAGACGCAGTCGGCTCTGCTCGAGGCGATGCAGGAGCGGGCGGTGACCTCGGGCAACGCCCGCCACCCGCTGCCCAGCCCGTTCTTCGTCCTCGCCACACAGAACCCGATAGACATGGAGGGCACCTACCCGCTGCCCGAGGCTCAGCTGGACCGGTTCCTGTTCAAGCTCCTCGTGCCCTTCCCCGACTCGGACGACCTCGTGCGCATCCTGGACAGGACGACGAGCGAGGCGCTGCCCCCGCTGCGCAGGGTCGCGGACGCCGCGACGGTGCTGCGGATGTCCGAGCTCGCGCGCAGCGTGCCGGCCGCGCCCCACGTCCTCGAGTACGCCGCGGAGATGGCGCTGCTCACGCACCCGGAGAACCCCCGCGCTCCGGAGCCCGTTCGCCGCTACGCGCGTTTCGGCGCGAGCCCGCGCGGAGCGCAGGCGCTCGTGCTCGGCGCGAAGGTGGGTGCGCTGCTGGACGGCCGGTACAACGCCTCGATCGAGGACGTGAACGAGGTGGCCCTGCCCGCGCTGCGCCACAGGATCATCCTGAACTACGAGGGCGAGTCGGAGGGCGTGACCACGGACCAGCTGGTCGCCGAGGTGGTCCGGAGCCTCTCGGAGGCGACGGCACGGCTGTGAGCGCGGAACGTCCCGACGAGCCGACCGGCCTTTCCACGACGGATCTCCCGCCTCCCCTGCGTCGGGCCCTCGAGGACGTGGCCGCGGAGAGGACGAGGCAGGAGGAGGTCTGGGGCGACCAGCGCGATCGCGACTTCAGGACCTGGCTCGCGATCCTGGTCGAGGAGGTGGGTGAGACGGCGCAGGCCATCCTCCAGCGCGACCCCACGGCCCTCAGGAGGGAGATCGTCCAGGTCGCGGCCGTGGCCGTGGCGATGATCGAGGCGTACGACCGCCACCTGTCGAGGTCGGGTTCGGATGGCGAATAGCTCGGCTCTGCCAGCCCCACCCGATCTGCTCTCCCCCGACGTCGCGCGGAGGCTTAGGAGCCTCGAGCTCGGGAGCGTGCGGAGACGCCCCGGACAGCTTCGCGGCGACAGGCGCAGCACGAAGCGCGGCACGAGCATCGAGTTCGCGGACTACCGCAACTACGCGCCCGGCGACGACCTCAGGAGGGTGGACTGGAACCTGTACGCCCGTACCGACCGCATGTTCACGAAGCTGTACGAGGAAGAGGAGGACATGTCGGTGCGGATCCTCGTCGACGCGAGCGATTCGATGGCGTTCGGGGCACCCTCGAAGCTGGATGTCGCGCGCCGTCTGGCCGCGGCGCTCGGCTACGTCGCGCTCGCGGAGCTCGACAGGCTCCGGCCCGCGGTCATAGGCCCGTCGGGCGTGACCGAGCACCGCCCGCTCAGGGGACAGGCGGCCGTCGGGGAGCTGCTCGAGTTCCTCGCCTCGATCCGACCCGCCGGGAGCGCGGCGCTCGGCGAGTCGCTCTCGCGTTACGCATGGTCCGGCCGGGGACGAGGGCTCGTCGTCCTGATCTCCGACCTGTACGATCCGGGCGACGTGGTCCGTCCGCTCAGGCAGCTGTGTGGGCGGGGCGGCGAGGCGGTCGTGCTCCACGTGCTCTCGCCCGAGGAGCTCGAGCCCGACCTCGCGGGAGACGTAGAGCTCGTGGACTCCGAGACCGCGGACCGGAGCCCGCTCACCGCGGACGGCCCCGTGCTCGAGGCGTACCGGAGCCGCCTCGACGAGTGGCTCTCCGGCCTCGCGTCGTCACTGCGCAGGTCGGCGATGGGCTACGTGCTCGTCCGGAGCGACGAGCCGCTCGAGGAGGTTCTGTTCCGGGACCTCCGCCGGGCGAGGGTGCTCGTCTGATGGGCTTCGCCGCTCCGCTCGCGCTGGCTCTGGGGCTCCTCGCGGTGCCGATAGTGCTGCTGTACCTGCTGAAGCCTCGACGGGAGCAGGTGCGCGTGCCGAGCACGCTCCTGTGGCGCCGGGTCACCGAGGAGATGCAGGCGAACGCCCCCTGGCAGAGGCTGAGGCGCAACCTGCTGCTACTCCTGCAGCTGCTCGCGCTCGCACTGCTCGTGCTCGCCCTCGCCCGCCCGCTCGTGCGCTCGGCCGGTGCGCCCGGCGGCGACCTCGTCGTCGTGCTCGACACCTCCCAGAGCATGGCGGCGACGGACGTGCAGCCGTCCCGGTTCGAGGCGGCGAAGCAGAGGGTCCGCGCGCTCGTGGACGAGCTGCTGCCGGGACGGCGCGTCGCCCTGATCGCGATGGGGCCGTACCCGCGCGTGCTCGTGAGCCCGACTACCGACCGGTCGAGGGTGGCCCGCGCGCTGAGCGGCCTCCGCGCTCCGTACGGAGAGGCGGACCTGCGGGACGCCGGCCTGCTCGCCCGCGCGCTCGCCGGACAGATGTCCGATCCGACGGTCGCGCTCGTGACCGACCAGGGACCGGCGGAAACAGGCTCCGTCTCGCTCCCTGTGCCCGTCAGGATAGAGCCGGTGCGGGGGGGCGGCGAGAACGCGGCCATCCTCTCCGTGGCCGCGCGCAGCGGAGCGACCGGCCGCGAGCTGTGGGTGTCGCTCGCCAACTACGGCCACGCCCGCACCGCGCAGCTCACAGTCAGCATGGACGACAGGCTGTACGACGCCCGCGAGGTCCGCCTGCCCGCGAACGGGACGACCGGAGTGGCGCTCGACGACCTGCCGCAGGGGAGGATCGTGGAGGCGCGGCTCGACGCGCGGGACGCGTTCCCGGCCGACGACACCGCGTGGTACGTGGCCCAGCCGTCCCCGCCAGCGAGGATCCTGCTGTACGGGACCGAGAGCCCCTTCCTTGAGCGCGCCCTGTCGCTCCTCCCCGGCATCGCCGTGGACGTGCAGACCGGCGGACGGGCGGCGAGGGGCGGGTACGACGTGTACGTGTTCAACGGGCAGGTCCCGGACAGGCTGCCGGACGAGGGCAGCCTGCTCCTGCTCGGCGCTCCGGGCACGCCGCTCGTGCCTGTCAGGGGTGAGCTGAGCGACCTGAGGATCACCTCGCAGAGCGACGACGCGACCATCCTGCGCTACGTGGACCTGACGACGACGAGCGTGGCCCGTGCCGAGCGGCTGGCTCCCCCGAGCTGGATGGAGACGCTCGCCTCCTCCGGCCGCCTGCCGATGCTCGCGAGCGGCGAGAGGGACGGCAGGCGCGTCGTCGCGCTCGCCTTCTCGCCCGACCAGTCCGACCTGCCGCTCCAGGTCGCGTTCCCGATCCTGGTCAACAACCTCGTGAACTACCTCCGCCCCCTCCCGCCCGTCGCCGCGGACGAGGGACTCCGGCCCGGCGATCCCGTGCAGATCCCCCGGAGCTCGGCCCTCGGCGGCGACGAGCTGGCCGTCGTCTCGCCGGACGGCTCTCGGACGCGGGTGAGGCCGGGCGGGACGTTCGGCGGCGCGACCACGCCCGGCGTCTACGAGATGGTGGACGAGGCGAGGCGCACGACGGTCGGCGGCTTCGCGGTGAACGCGGGCAGCCCCGACGAGTCGCGGATCACCGCGGCCGTGCCGGACCAGCTCAGGACGGAGGGGAGCGGGGGGCACGGCCCGACGCAGGAGGGCGGGAGCGAGAGGTGGTGGCTCCTCGCGCTCGCGGCCCTCTCGGTCCTGCTCGCGGAGTGGTACTACTACACGCGTCCCCGGCTCGGCGTACCCTGGCGGCAGAGGAGGCGGGCGTGAGGGTAGCGTTCGAGCAGCCGCTGGCCCTGTTGCTGCTGTCGCTCGTGCCGCTCGTCGTCTGGGCGGGCTCCCGCCTCAGGCTGGGCCCGAGGAGGCGCTGGGCGGCCGCGGGACTGCGCGCGCTCTCGGTGACGCTGCTCGTGCTCGCGCTCGCGGGCACGTCCGTACTCGTCCCGAGGCAGAGGCTCTCGGTCGTGTTCCTGCTTGACGTCTCGGACAGCATGGGGCAGGCGGGCCGGACGGCTGCTGCCGACTGGGTCCGGCAGGCGTACCGTGACGCGGGCCCGGGCAACCTCTCCGGGCTCGTCGTGTTCGGCAGGCAGCCGTCGGTCGAGGAGGAGGTCTCGCCGGTGCGCGCCCTCGGCCCCATCCTCTCGCGGCCGGACGGCAGCGCGACGGACCTGCCCTCCGCGATGCGCCTCGCGCTCGCGCTCTTCCCCGAGGGCGCGCAGAAGCGCATCGTCGTCGTGAGCGACGGGAACAACAACGTCGGCGACCTCGAGGCGAGCGCGAGGCTGGCGCGCTCCGCCGATGTCCAGGTGGACGCCCATCTCGTGGGCGCCGAGCACGGCCCGGACGTGATGGTGGACTCGCTCCGAGCTCCGACACGGGTTCGGGAGGGGGAGAGCTTCGAGCTGCAGGTCGCCGTGAACAGCACGCGAGCGGGCTCGGGCACGCTCGAGGTGTTCGGCGACGGCAACCTGCTCGCCCGCCAGCGCGTCTCGTACGAGGCCGGGCGGAACGAGTACACGGTGGGCATCGGCAGGCAGCCGCGCGGGTTCCACGCCTGGCAGGCCAGGATCGTCGCGGACGGTGACTCGGTGCCGCAGAACGACACGGGCAACGCCTTCACCTACGTACAATCCTCCCCCCGTGTGCTGATCGCCGAGGGCACGCGAGGCGAGGGCCGGAACCTGGAGTCGGCGCTCAGGGCGACGGGGCTGGAAGTCACGAGGGTCGGAGCTGACCGCATACCCACCGATCTCGCGGGGCTCAACCAGTATGCGGCGGTCGTGCTCGTGGACGTGCCGCTCTCGGACCTGTCCGACGGGGGCAGGCTGCTCTGGACCTACGTCCACGACCTCGGCCGGGGGCTGATCGTCGTGGGCGGCGAGGGCGCGTACGCGATGGGTGACTACTTCCGCTCGCCGCTCGAGAGCGCACTGCCGGTGAGCTCGGACATCCGGAACCGGGCGAAGGAGCCCTCGGTCGCCCTCGTCATGGTGATAGACAAGTCGGGCAGCATGGCCGCCTGCCACTGCGGGGACGGCGGCAGCGGGGTCCTCTCCGGCCCTCCTAAGGTGGACCTGGTGAAGGAGGCCACGATCCAGAGCGCCGAGCTCCTCGGGCCGAACGACGTGTTCGGCGTGCTCGCGTTCGACTCGGCCGCGAGGTGGGTGGTGCGCCCGGCCCCCATCGGCAACCCCGAGCGGATCGTCCCGAGGGTCGAGGGCATACACGGCAGCGGCGGGACGAATATCTACGCCGGGCTGTCGGAGGCTATTGACTCGCTGAAGCACAGCGACGCGAAGATCAAGCACGTCGTCCTGCTCACCGACGGCTGGAGCACCGTCACGAACTACGACCAGCTCATCGCCGAGGCCCGCAGGTACGGCATCACCGTGAGCACGGTGTCCGCGGGTGGAGGGTCGCCCCAGCTGCTCAGCTCGATCGCGCGCAAGGGCGGTGGCACGTTCTACGTGGCCGACGATCCATCCCACATCCCGAAGATACTCACCCGCGAGACGCGCCTCGCGCTGCGGCGCTACGTTCACGAGGAGCCGTTCGTGCCGACGATCACCGCCCCGAGCCAGGTGCTGAAGGGCATCGAGAGCTCGCCGGAGCTGCTCGGTTACGTCGCGACCTCCCCGAAGCCCGCCGCGACCGTGGCGCTGTCGTCGCCCGACGGCGATCCGGTGCTCGCGCAGTGGCAGTACGGCCTGGGGCGCGCGGTGGCGTGGACCTCCGACTCGGGCGTGCGCTGGGCGAGGGAGTGGGTCGGCACCTCCGAGTACGCGAGGCTGTGGTCCCAGGCGACCGACTGGGCCATCGGCTCGCCCTCGAGCAACGTGCAGGTGCAGGTGGGGGAGGAGAACGGCCGCGCACGCTTCGACGTGGACGTCCTGCGCCCCGACGGCACCTACCTGAACGGTGCGAGGGCGGTGCTCTCGGTCGTGTCCCCCGACGGCTCCGTCAGGCACGAGCGGCTCACGCAGACCGCGCCGGGCCACTACGCGGGCGAGGTGCCCGCCTCCCTGCCGGGGTCGTACGTCGCGTCCGTGAGCGTTACGAGGGGGACACAGGGGATGACGGCGCCCACGACCGGGTTCTCGGTGGGCTACTCCCCCGAGTACCGCCGCCTGAGCCCCGACGGGGCCGCGATGAGCTCCCTGGCCTCGACAGGGGGCGGACGGCTGCTCTCCGATCCCGGCCTCGCGTTCAGGCACGACCTTCCTGCGGTGTACTCCTCGACGCCGCTGTGGTGGCCCCTGGCGCTGCTCGCGCTCCTCCTGCTGCCCGTCGAGGTCGCCGTGCGTAGGCTGAGGCTATCGGGGCTAGCTGCGCCGACCGCGGTGACGAGGCTGCGGCCACGCCCGCCCGACGCGCGAGCGAGCCCCACCGCTCCCGAGCCCGCTGAGGACGACAGGCTCGCGCGGCTCCGCGCGGCCAAGAGGCGGGCCGGGCGCAGGGACTAGCCACGCCGTTACCGCTCACGGGCTCGTGCGGAGTAGAATGGTGTCGGCAAGTGCTAGAAAGAGGTAGAGGAATGCAAGTCGAGTCGGCAACCACAGCGGCACCCCTGGACGCCATCAGGCAGCGCGTGGCTCAGCGCAACGGCGATCCGCACACCACGGCGCTCAGGAACGCGATCGTCAAGAACGGCATCCAGAATGTAGCCCTGAGCCAGCGCTCCGCGATCGAGATCCAGCCGACGTTCTCGCACGAGATCGAGACCGGGCCGATCACCAACCAGCAGCGCAGCGGCCGATGCTGGATCTTCGCGGGGCTGAATACCCTGCGGGTGATAATGGCGCGAAAGCACAACCTCAAGGACGTCGAGCTCTCCCAGACCTACGCCATGTTCTGGGACAAGCTCGAGAAGGCCAACTACTTCCTCGAGAGCATCATCGAGACCGTGGACGAGCCGCTCGACGGCCGCCTCGTCGCCTGGCTGCTCGACTCGCCGCTGCAGGACGGCGGGCAGTGGGACATGTTCGTGAACCTGCTCGAGAAGTACGGCGCGGTACCGAAGCACGTGATGCCCGAGACCGCTCAGAGCACTCAGACGATGGCGATGAACCGCCTGCTCACGATCAAGCTTCGGCAGGGGGCTGCCACGCTGCGCGAGCGCCACGCCGCGGGCGCGACGGACGCCGAGCTCAGGACGATCAAGGAGGAGCTCCTCGCCGACGTGTACCGCCTGCTGTGCCTCTTCCTCGGAGAGCCCCCGACGACCTTCGACTACGAGTACCGCGACAAGGACAAGCAATTCCACCGCGATCCTGGGCTGACTCCGCGCGAGTTCTACGAGAAGTACGTGGGGGTCGACCTCGACGAGTACGTGAGCGTCATCAACGCGCCCACGGCGGACAAGCCGTTCGGGCGGACCTACACCGTGCAGTACCTCGGCAACGTGCGCGGCGGGCGCGACGTGCTGTACCTGAACGTCGACGTCGGCACGCTCAAGTCGTACGTGCTGCGCCAGGTGACCTCCGACGAGCCCGTGTGGTTCGGCTGCGACGTGGGCAAGATGATGGATCGCGACTCCGGGCTGCTCGACGCCGACCTGTACGATTACGAGGGTGTGCTCGGCACGTCGTTCGACCTGACGAAGGCGCAGCGCCTGGACCTCGGCGAGAGCCGGATGACGCACGCGATGGTGATCACCGGGGTGAACGTCACAGACGAGGGGCCGAATCGCTGGAAGATCGAGAACAGCTGGGGCAAGGAGTCGGGCCACGAGGGCTTCCTCCTGATGGCCGACGACTGGTTCGACGAGTACGTCTACCAGGCGGTGGTCCACAAGAGCTACCTGTCCGACGAGCTCCGGCGGGGGCTGGAGCAGCCGCCAGTTGTGCTCCCGCCGTGGGACCCGATGGGCGCGCTGGCATAGACCTTGCCGAGCATCCGTTCGACGAGGGCCGGGGCTCGATGGCTCCGGCTCTCCTTGTAGATCGGGCCAGATACGGGCGCGCTACAATGGTGATGGATCCGAGGAAGGTCTTCACCGGGTCGGTGAACGCGAGGAGGTACGGAAGTGATTGACACGGCGAACGCTGTACAGGCGAAGAGCGCTCAGGCGAACCCCCTGGTGGCGCTGATCTCCGAGGGCCAGAGCGTGTGGCTCGACTACATCACGCGCGAGCTCGTGCGCGGGGGCGAGCTGAAGCGCCTCATCGAGGAGGACGGCCTGCGCGGGATGACGTCCAACCCGACGATCTTCCAGAAGGCGATCTCGGGTGGTGGTGCCTACGACGACCAGATCCGCGAGCTGGTCCGGGAGGGCAGGGCCGCGCCCGAGATCTTCGAGGCCGTCGCGGTGCAGGACATCCAGGAGGCGTGCGACGTCTTCCGTCCGGTGTACGACGCGACCGAGGGGAAGGACGGCTTCGTGTCCATTGAGGTGTCGCCCAAGCTGGCGTACGACACGAACGCCACGATCGAGGAGGCAAGGCGGCTCTGGAAGAAGGTGAGCCGCCCGAACCTGTTCGTGAAGGTGCCGGGCACGGACGCGGGCGCGCCCGCGATACGCCAGCTCCTCTCCGAGGGGCTGAACATAAACATCACACTGCTGTTCTCGATCAGGAACCACGAGCGCGTGATGTGGGCGTACATCGAGGCCCTCGAGGACCGTGTCAGCCGGGGCGAGCCGATAGACCGGATCGCTTCCGTGGCATCGTTCTTCGTCAGCCGGGTGGACACGCTCGTGGACAAGCTGCTCCAGCAGAAGATCGAGCAGTCGGAGGACGATTCGGAGAGCGAGGGGCTGCGCGGGCTCCTGGGCAAGGCGGCGATCGCCAACGCGAAGCTCGCCCACCAGCGGTACAAGGAGGTCTTCGGCGGTGAGAGGTTCAAGAGGCTCGAGGGGCAGGGCGCGCGCGTGCAGCGGCCGCTGTGGGCCAGCACCAGCACGAAGAACCCCGAGTACTCCGACGTGATGTATGTCGAGAACCTGATCGGCCCCGAGACCGTCAACACGATGCCGATGGAGACGATCGAGGCGTTCCGGGATCACGGCAGGGTCTCCCGCACGCTCGACACCGGACTCGAAGAGGCCCGGCGGGTGCTCGACGAGCTCGAGAGCGTCGGGATAAGCTACGAGGCGGTCACGAGGCAGCTCGAGGAGGAGGGGGTCCAGAAGTTCAGCGACTCCTACGACGAGCTCCTCGAGGGCGTCGAGGAGAAGCGCAGGCAGATTGCGTAAGCTCCACTCACACGGGCCGGCACGATCTTGCGAGGGGCCACGGCATCCGCGCGGATGCCGTGGCCTGCGGTTTGCTGTCGCCCTCACCGGTGGCAACGCGATCCGCCACCGTGATACCGAATCCGGGTGATGAGCCTGTCGTGCTGAGGCCACTCTCTACCTGTCCTTCGCTTCGCCGACAATGGACAGGTGGAGATTGCAAACGTGAGCGGCGCAGGATGACAACAGACAGCTGTTCGCCCGGAATCCGTATGACTCGATGCAGTGCGAGGGAGGTGTCGAGATGGAGCCCCTGAAGAGCACGATGAGCCGCCGCCGCTTCCTGAAGGTGCTCGCCGCGGCGGGCGCAGCGACCGTGGGCGGCGCAGCGCTCACCCCGGTCAGGGCCTCGAGGGCCGCGCGGGCGGAGGTGGTGAGCGTATCGGTGGACGCGACCCGATCCCTGGGTAAGATCCCCGAGACCGCCTTCGGCATCAACAACGCGGTGTGGGACGGGCTCCTGCTCGATCCCGCCCTGCCCGGCCTGCTCTCGCGCGCGGGCGTGAGGGTCATGCGCTACCCTGGCGGTAGTACCTCCGACGTATACCACTGGCAGACCAATACCACCGAGCCCGGCCAGAGCTACGCCAACCCCAACAACACGTTCGACGCGTTCATGGGTGTCGTGAGGGCCACGGGCGCGCAGGCGATGATCACCGCGAACTACGGCTCCGGCACGCCGGAGGAGGCCGCCGCCTGGGTGCGGTACGCCAACGTCACCAAGGGATACGGCGTGAGGTACTGGGAGATCGGGAACGAGGTGTACGGCAACGGCAGCTACGGAGCCGACTGGGAGTACGACCTGCACACCGAGAAGGGCCCGGCGGCGTACGCCCGAAACTGCCTCGACTTCATCCGCGCGATGAAGGCGGAGGATCCGACGATCAGGATAGGCGTGGTGCTCACTATGCCCGGCGACTGGCCGGACGGCGTGGTGGCCCCCGGAGACACGATGGACTGGAACCACACGGTCCTCTCGATCGTGGGCGGGCAGATAGACTTCGCAGACGTGCACTGGTACGCCCAGCAGCCCGGACAGGAGTCCGACTCCGGCCTTCTCGCGAGCACCTCGCTGATCCCGGGAAAGGTCGCGACGCTGCGCTCGCTGATCGAGCAGTACTGCGGCTCGAGGGCGAGCCAGGTGCAGATAATGCTCACCGAGACGAACTCGGTCGCGTACAACCCCGGCAAGCAGACGGTGAGCCTGGTGAACGCGCTGTTCCTCGCGGACAGCTACATGGACTGGCTCGAGCGGGGCGTGGCGAACGTGGACTGGTGGGACACCCACAACGGCCCCTTCGCCGGTGGGAACAACAGCCCCGACCTGTACGGCAGCGCCGACTACGGCGACTACGGCGTGCTCTCGACCGGCGGCTCGTCCGACGGGGTGAGCGAGCCCCCCGCGGAGACGCCCTTCCCGCCGTACTACGGACTCCGGATGCTGACGAAGCTCGGGGTGTCCGGGGACGAGATGGTGTCCTCGAGCTCGAGCAGCAGCCTGGTCACCGCGCACTCGGTGCTGCAGGCCGACGGGGACCTCGCGCTGATGCTCGTCAACAAGGACCCGAGCCGGGGCTACGTGGCGGACCTCTCGATATCGGGCTTCACTCCCGCGCCCAACCCCACGGTGTACTTCTACGGCGAGGGCAGCGGCTCGATAGGGAAGCGTACCGCGCACGGGATGCCACCAACCCGCCGGGTCACTATCCCGCCGTACTCTCTCGTCGTGCTCGAGATGTCGCCGAGGTAACACCCTGGCACGGAATGGCACGTAGCGGCGCTGGCGTCGAGCCGACAGTATCGTCGTAGGGGGATAAAGCCTTTCCTACGCTAGCCGACGGGTGTCTCGCTCCCCGTGCTCTACCGGCCGCGCCAGCTCCTCCGAGCCCTCGGCGGGACGCGTCTCGGCCGAGACGCGTCCCGCCGCTGGGGGATCTCCGCTAC
>CADDYR010000122.1 GCA_902810765.1 Chloroflexota bacterium | reverse complement strand
AGCACGAGCGGTCCGTCCGCCCAGGTGGGTACCTTCAAGAGCCCGCCGTGTCCGAAGAAGGGCGGTACCGCTGTCATCGGCTTCGTCCAGGAGCCGGACATCCTCGACCCGTTCGTGACGGGCATGACTTTCACCGTGTGGCTCCTGCACACGCTCGACGTGCCGATGATCCGCGCGGTCAAGGGCGGCAAGCTCCAGCCGATGCTGCTTACCGAGGTGCCCACCACCCAGAACGGCGGCATATCGAAGGACGGGCTCACGTACACGATCCACTTCAAGCCGAACCTGAAGTGGAGCGACGGCCAGCCGATCACCGCGCGCGATCTCGTGTTCACCTGGAAGACCGTGATGAACCCGGACTACGGCGCCGGCTCGCAGCTTGGATGGGACCACATCAAGGACATCAAGCTGTCGGACAACGACCTGACGGCGACGATCACACTCAAAGCCCCTTACGTGCCGTTCTTCGCGTACGTGCTCGCGGGCACGGGGGACACGACCGGCGGGATGCTCCTGCCCGAGCACTTCTTCAAGGGGATGAAGCCCGCCGACTACACGAAGAGCAAGTACGGCAGCGCCGGCAGCAACGGCCACGTCGGATCGGGCCCGTTCAAGATCGTGAGCTGGCAGAAGGGCACCTCGATCACCGTCGAGCGCAACCCGAACTACTCGGGCAAGGCGCCGTGCCTGGACAGGATGGTGTTCAGCGTGCTCGCGAGCTCCGATCAGCAGACGTCCCAGCTGCAGACCGGCGACATAGACATGGGCACGAACTACACGGAGGCGGACATCCCGACCCTGAAGGGGCTGAGGAACGTCTCGATCATCGCGCTGTCGGACATCGCGGGCGGCATCGAGCGGTTCATGTACAACCTGAACGACCCGAACGACCCGGAGACCCGCATCAACCCGAAGAAGGCGAAGCCGCACCCGCTGTTCAAGGACAAGAACGTGCGGCTGGCGATCGCGTATGCGTGCAATCGCTTCGCCTACGCTGCGAAGGTCCTGCACGGCGGCGCGACGGTCGCGGTGACCGAGCTGGATCGCACGAAGTGGTTCAACCACAACCTGAAGCCGTACCCGTACGACCCGAAGAAGGCCGCCCAGCTGCTCGACGCCTCGGGCTGGAAGATGGGCTCGGGCGGCGTGCGCGAGAAGAACGGCGTGAAGCTCTCGTTCAACGAGTCCACGACGTCGGGCAACCCGGTGCGCGAGACGATCCAGCGCGCGATGATCACCGACCTGCAGAAGGTCGGCATCCAGATGAACATCAAGAACTACCCGCCGTCCAAGCTGTTCGCGACCTACTCGCAGGGCGGCATCGTCTCGGTCCGCGCCTTCGACATGGCGAGCTACACCACGAGCATCAACCCGCTCGACCCGGACCTGACGCCGTTCTACGCGACGAGCCAGATCCCGAGCAAGACCAACGGCGGCGTCGGCGGCAACATCATGGGCTACAGCAACCCGACGGTGGACAAGCTGCTGAACGAGCAGGTAGCCGAGCTGGACTCCGCGAAGCGCACCGCCGAGCTCCAGCAGATCCAGAAGATGGTGTACGACGACATCCCGCTGGTGTACTGGTACGACCGCAAGGCCATCAACGCCATCGGACCGAAGCTGAAGGGGTTCATCCCCGACACGGTCGCGGGCATCTGGTGGGACCCGGAGGACTGGTACCTGACGTAAGCCCGCTGTGGGGGGCCGGGATGGCCGCGCCGTCCCGGCCCCCCACCGGCACTCGGGAGACCGCATATGGCGAGATACGTAATCCGGCGCATATTGCAGGCGGTGCCTCTGCTGATAGCGATCACGGTCATCCTGTACTACCTGATCTTCCAGATAGGCAGCCCGATAGCTCACCTGCTGCAGAACCCGCACGTGACGCAGCAGGACATCGCCCGAGTCAAGCACCTGTACGGCCTCGATCAGCCTCTCTGGAAACAGTACCTGGTGTGGGTGTGGAACACCGTCCACGGCAACTGGGGATACTCGTTCGTAACGCATCAGCCGGTCATGACGCTCATATTCAGCCGGCTCGGGAACACGATGATCCTGATGATCACGGCGTTCGTGCTGACGCTCGTGATCGCGATCCCGGTGGGCCTGATCTCCGCCCTGAAGCAGTACTCGGTGTTCGACTACGTGGCGACGGGCGCCTCGTTCATCTTCTACAGCCTGCCGGTGTTCTTCCTGGGCTTCATGCTCATCTGGGTGTTCTCGCTCCAGCTCGACCAGGCCGGGCTGCCCCACCTGCCCTCAGGGCAGATGTACGACATCCGGGAGGGGCCGTCCATGGGGCAGACGGTGCAGCACGTCATCCTGCCGGCCCTCACGATAGCTCTGATCAGCGCTGCATACTACGCGCGGTACCTCAGGGCGAGCATGCTCGAGGTGCTGGGGCAGGATTACATCCGCACCGCGCGCTCGAAGGGGCTGCGCGAGTCGGTGATCGTGGCGCGCCACGCGCTCAAGAACGCGGCACTGCCCCTCGTCACGATCACGTTCATCCAGATCGCGTTCCTGTTCTCGGGCGCGGTGGTGACGGAGACGATCTTCGCCTGGCCCGGCATGGGGCAGCTGTTCATTCAGTCCGCGGACGCCGTGGACTACCCTACGCTGATGGGCATACTCACGATAGCGTCCGCGCTGGTCATAATCTTCAACCTCCTGGCCGACATAGCGTACGCTTACCTCGATCCCAGGATCAAGTACACGTAAGGGGGGTGACGCATGGACAGCTCGCGCACCGAAGGTCAACAGAGCGCCAGCGCTCTCCAGACACGTCTGCTGCAGCAGGAAACCCTGGCGAGGGAGACGCTCAGCCCGTGGAAGATGGCGCGCAGGCGGTTCCTCCGCCACCGCCTCGCCCTCGTCAGCCTGGCGTTCTTCGTCGTGCTCGTGCTCACGATCTACATCTGGTCGGCGCTGATGCCGCCCACCGCGGCGACCGCCACGGACATCAACTACATCCAGCAGCCGCCGTCGCTCAAGCACCCGTTCGGCACGGACAACGCCGGCAGCGACGTGCTGGTGCGAGTGGTGCTCGGCGGCCGCGTGTCCATCACCGTCGGGCTGCTCGCCGCCGCGATCTCCGTCACGATCGGCACGCTCGTCGGCTCCGTCTCCGGTTTCTACGGAGGGATTCTGGACAACATCCTGATGCGCATCGTGGACATGATGCTCAGCATCCCGTTGCTGTTCCTCGTGATAATCCTCGCCGCGCTGCTCGGAGCGGGCATCCGGACGGTCATCATCGTGATCGGCATAGCTACCTGGATGGACGTGTCGAGGATCATTCGGGCCAACTTCCTGAGCCTGAAGCAGAAGGAGTTCGTCGAGGCCGCGCGCTCGATAGGCGCCCGCGACGTCAGCCTGATCTTCAGGCACATCCTGCCGAACACGATCGCGCCGATCATCGTCGCGGCGACGCTCAACGTGGCGAACGCGATCCTGCTCGAGGCTTACGTCAGCTTCCTCGGCTACGGGATCCAGCCTCCACAGCCGTCGTGGGGCAACATGGTCAGCAGCGGCTCGTTCCTGCTGACGATATCCCAGGCGCCCTGGATGATGCTCTTCCCGGGGCTGATGATCACGCTCACCGTGCTCGCAGTGAACTTCATCGGCGACGGCCTGCGAGACGCCCTCGACCCGCACGCCGTGATCTGAGCGCGCCAGACAGCAGATGCGGGCGGTGATTCTCTCCCACCGCCCGCATCATACCGATTCCGGGTTGGACACTTATCCAACGTCATCAGGAGCCGCCAGGCGTAGTCATCCTGAGCCATCCACACCCGTCATCCTGAGCGAAGGATCTGGAGGGGGACGCGGCAAAGCCTCCCGGACAGATTCTTCGGCCCTTCGGGCCTCAGAATGACAGACTCATTACCCGGATTTGGTATCACCTCTCCGCTCGCCCGTACCTCCACGGATCTTCCTCGCTCAGCCCCGCTGCCCCATCATCCGTCGCTGTACGCCCGGCATCAGCGTTCGATTCCCGAGCGCTTCCCGGGCCTCCGGAGCTAGCCCCCGAGCAGGCCCTCCAGGAACCGGATCTGCTCCATCGTCTGGAACGCCTCACCGCCCTCGTGGTGGTTGTAGCGATACACCCGTATGTCCTTCCGCCCGGCGTAGTGATTGTACGCGGCGAACACCGTGGACGGAGGGCAGACCTCGTCCATCAGCCCCACGGAGAACAGCGCGGGTGCGGAGGCCCTCGCCGCGAAGTTCAGGCCGTCGAAGTACGCGAGCGTCTCGAACACCCTGTCCACCTCGTCGCGATGGATCACGCAGTACCTCGCGATCTCCTGATACGGGTGGGAGTCCGTGATCTCCGTCGCGCGCCGAAAGTGGCACAGGAACGGCACGTCCGGCATCGCGGCCACCACCGCGTCCGGCACCAGCGCGGCGACCACGAGAGTCATGCCTCCACCCTGGCTTCCACCGGTCACGACGATCCGCTCCGGGTCGACCTCTGGATGCGAGCGCGCTGCCTCCACCGCGCGCACCGCGTCCGTGAACACGCGCCTGTAGTAGTACCTCTCGGGGTCTAGGATGCCCTGGGTCATGAAGCCGGGATAATGATACCCCGCGCCGTCGGCGCCGGGGTCGGGCGTGCTGCCCGGCAGCCACGAGCTGCCCTGGCCGCGAGTGTCCATCACGAGGTGCGCGTACCCCGCGCTGCTCCACACGAGCCAGTCGTACGGATGGCCGCGACCGCCGCCGTAGCCGACGTACTGTACCACGCACGGCAGCCTGCCCTCACGGCGGCGGGGCAGCATCAGCCAGCCCCTGATCGGGTGGCCGCAGTAGCCTCCGAAGGTCACGTCGAATACCTCGACGGTCCTCAGCCCGAACTCCGAGGGCTCGAACCTGGCATCGAGCGCGTGCTCTCGGGTCTCCGCGAGCGTCCGCCGCCAGAACTCGTCGAAGTCCGAGGGCTCGGCACGATCCGGCCTGTATTCACGGAGCTGCTCGAGCGGCAGATCGTAGAAAGCCATGCATCCCCTCCCTGCGTGCTCTAGCGGACCCCGAGCAGTACCTCCATCAGAAGCTGGTCGAGCTCCTCGTACCTTCGGCCCCGAGCGGCCATGGCCGCCACGTCGAACTCCTGCTCCTTCAGGGCGCCAGCCGTCTGGTCCGAGTAGCCCGAGTGCGCGTCGGGGCCGGAGTAGCTCTCGTCCTGCTTCCTGAGCTCCGCGATCAGCCCCCGGACCTCGGGGTCGTCGTCGAACTTGCGGGCCTTCTCTCTGAAGATGAGGTAGGTGCGCATGCACCCCCTGGCGAACGCCCACACGCCCTCCTCGTCCTCCGTGCGGTAGGCGTGGGCGTCGAAGTGGCGCGGCCCGTCGTAGCCGGAGCCCTCCAGCAGCCGGACGAGCAGGAAGGCACGCTTGGGGTTCTCCGAGCCGAAGCGGAAGTCCTGGTCGTAGCGCCCCATCACCTGGTCGTTCAGGTCTATGTGGAACAGCTTGCCCGCCTCTATCGCCTGCGCGACCGCGTGCACGAAGTTCAGCCCCGCCATCGTCTCGTGCGCGAACTCCGGGTTCAGCCCCACCATCTCCGGATGCTCGAGCGTCGAGATGAACGCGAGCATATGGCCGACGGTCGGCAGGTACAGGTCCCCTCGGGGCTCGTTCGGCTTCGGCTCGAGTGCGAAGCGCATGTCGTAGCCCTGGGAGCGCACGTACTCGCACAGGAAGTTGATCGCATCGCGAAAGTACTTGACGGCGTCGCCAGGGTTGCGATAGGCATCGGTCTCCGAGCCCTCGCGGCCTCCCCAGAAGACGTAGGTCGTGGCCCCGAGCTCGGCGCCCAGGTCTATCGCCCTCATCGTCTTCTGGAGCGCGAACGCGCGGACGGAGGCGTCGGAGGAGGTGAACGCGCCGTCGCGGAACACCGGGTGTGTGAAGAGGTTGGTGGTCGCCATCGGCACGACCATGCCGTGGTCCGAGAGCGCCTGTTTGAACTCGCGCACTATCCTGTCGCGCTCCTGGGGGGACGCCTCGAAGGGCACCAGGTCGTTGTCATGGAAGTTCACACCCCACGCTCCGAGCTCGGAGAGCTTCCGGACGGCGTGCACGGGGTCCATGGGCGGTCGTACGGGATCTCCGAACGGGTCGCGCCCGACGTTGCCCACCGTCCACAGCCCGAAGCTGAATTTGTCGCTCTTCTGTGGTGTGTACTGATCGCTCATACGGTGCCGGCTCCTTCGCGGTGTGCGTAACGGCTTCATCGGGTCCTCAGGTTATCACAGTCCGGCCACGGATGGGTACGGGGAGGCGACGGGAGGGCTCGATCAGGTCAATGCCGATCCGGAGCAGGCAGTGCTCCGGATCGGCAGCTCGACCGCCAGGTTGTGCTGCCGTGTCGGGCCTCCACTCATCCGCTGTATTTGAACCCGGCCTCGGCGAGCGTCAGCGGCCTGGTGTCGCTCCTGCCGCCATCTCCCGCCTCGACGACCTCCCCCAGGAGGAGTGTGTGGTCTCCTGCGGGGGTTGCGCTCACCAGCCTGCACTCGAGCCAGCCCACGGCGTCCGCGAGGATGGGGCAGCCGGTGACAGGGCCACGCTCGTAGCGCACCCCGTCGAGCTTGTCGGGGTTCTGCTTCGAGGAGCGTCCCATCTGCCCGGCGAAGTCCCGCGAGCCAGAGGGGAGCACGTTCACCGCGTAGGCTCCCGAGCGCCGTATCATCTCGAGCGAGCGCGTGTCGTTCTCCATCGCGAACACGACCATCGGCGGCTCGAACGACGCCTGGGTGATCCAGTTGGCGGTGAACCCGTTGACCTCATCCCCGTCCGCGCACGTGATGACGAACAGGCCGTAGGTGAACTCGCGCAGCACTTTCTTCTTGAGAGCGGGATCCAACTCGGCGTTCTCCTTTGACTGATGTGACGTCTATGCCGCTCCCTGCAATCCCCGCGCCATGTATCCGGCCTCCTGGTGTGATGGCGGCGTTTCCGGCGTTATATTCTCCTGCCGATCCCGCCTGTCTGGTTAGTCTGATAGGGTTCACCAGGCGTTGACCGGGATTTTGACCAGACGTTAACCCTCTGCCAAAGGTTTCTGTGCTATCCTCGCCCTCAGGGATCGAGCGGACACGAGGGCCCATACAGGGCCCGCCTCAACGTCGGTCGCTCAGACAAGGACGTGGAGCTTGAGGCAGCTCGAAGTAAACGAGCTCTCGCTCAATGTGCCGGGACGCCGGCTGTTCGCTGATATCAGCTTCGGAGCCGACGCGGGGGCTTGTGTGGCTATCACCAGACCGTCGGGCTCTGGAAAGACCTCGCTGCTCAACTGCATCTCTGGTATCACTATGCCCGACCGTGGCTCCGTGTTCGTTGCGGGCACCGAGCTCACCCGCCTCGGGCAGGCGGAGCGCTCCGAGCTCAGGCTCCGGCGCATCGGATTGGTGTTCCAGTTCGGCGAGCTTCTCCCAGAGTTGAACGCGCTCGAAAACGTCGCCCTTCCCCTTCGGCTCACGGGAGCGTCGCGCTCCGAGGCCCATAGGCGCGCCCGGAGGTGGCTGGAGCACGTGGGTCTCGGCGACCAGGCGGAAGCGCGGCCGAGTGTCCTGTCCGGAGGAGAGGTACAACGCGTCGGCATCGCACGCGCGATGGCGCACGATCCGTCGCTCGTTCTTGCGGATGAACCCACAGGGGCGCTGGACGAGGAGAGCTCGATACGGATCGCGGACCTGCTCGTGCGGACCGTGAAGGAACAGGGAGCGGCCATGGTCATGGCCACGCACGATCCCATCGTCGCCTCCAGGGCCGATCGCGTTCTCAGGTTGCACAACGGGACACTGCTTGTAGAGGGCGGACAATGATCGCACGCATCGCACTCGGGCTTGCAATGAACCCGGCGCCCGAGCACAGGTGGAGGCGCATAGCGCTGCCTCTCTCGGTCGTCGTCCTGGTGCTGCTCGCGCTGTCCGCCACGAGCATACTCGCGATGCTCGAGCGCGAGGCGGCGAGGGACGCCGCACGAGTGCCCGTGCTCGCCAGCAGCCCCTCTCCCCGCGACCTGTACATGATCGGGCGCTTCGACGTGTGGCAGGGGGAGCAGTATTCCGTGGTCTGAATCCAGCCCGCGGGGAGCCGCAACCCGGTCCTGCCACCGGGCCTTCCCAGGCTGCCAAAGCCAGGGCAGGCCGTGGTGTCGCCTGCCCTGGACCGGCTCGCCAGCCAATACCCCGAGCTTGCTGCGCGGTATCCGGACCATCTGGTGCTTCGTCCGGAGGGAGTGCGGAGCGGCGACGAGCTGTTCGCCTACGTCCACGCCCCACGGGGTCATCCACTTAGAGAATCAGATAGGGCGCTGCGGGTGAGCGGATTCGGAGCGCCGAGCGGATCGAGCAACAATGCGGGGTTCGGGATGCAATCCAGAGATCAGAGCTTCGCGATCGCAGCCGGACTGGCTGGCTTTCTCATCCTGCCGGGGCTCATCCTGTTGACCGTCGGAGTCGCAACGGCATCGGACGTACGAGACCAGCGATTCCTGGTGCTCGAATGGATAGGCGCTCGACGCAGGACGCTGCTGCTCCTGGCCTTGCTCGAGACGGCCTGTCTCGCGCTTCCGGGCATACTCGCGGGCGCTCTCCTCTGGGAGTTGATCTCTCCACACCTGTCGGAGGTCCCGATCGTCGGGCATCGCGTGATCCCAGGCGATCTCACTTTATCCCCTGGACTGCTCTCAGGGGTCGTGCTCGCCTGTGCCGTGGCGACCGGACTGCTCTCCATCGCGGTCTCCCGGGTACGTCAGCGCCGTAACGTGGGCGGACCGAGGCCCGATCCAGGTAAAGCCCTCGTCACCCCGCTACGCGTCGCCCCGATCGTCATGGCCGCGGTGTCGTTCCTCGTTGCCCAGGCGCTGCCGGTCCGCTTTGGAGGGATGGTCGCAATCGTGGGCATTTTGCTCACGATCTGGGGCTTACCGCTTCTGTTGCCAGGGATCCTGTGGGCAATCGGCAGGGCGCTCGCGGGGCTGGACCGTGCGCTGGCCTTCCTTGCCGGCCGCATCCTCGAGTGGGACCCCATCCGTGTGTCTCGCCCGCTCGCCGGAGTGGCCGCCCTGGCCGTGATCGGGCTTACCGGTGTCGGATATCTCGTGCTGCTGCACAATACGGGGCCTTCCGCTCCCACCGGGCCTTCTCCCTCCGTGGTCGTCGTGCAGTGGGAGGTACCGCGTGCCGGCGACGCCGTGCGCCTGCGCGCAGCGCTCGAAAGGGGCGAGGTTCTGCCCGTCCGGGTTGATGAAGAGCGCAATGAGGTTCTCGTGGGAGCGACGTGCCCCGAGATCCGGCCATACTTCGCTGGCACCGGGTGTGAGCCCGGCGCCCCCTACAGGCTCTCCCCTCAGACGGTGCGGAGGCTGGTGTCCAGCGTGCCCGTGATCGCGTACGAGGGAGCGAGCGTCCGGCTCGTGCCCCGTTCGACCCTGAGCACGAGCGGGGCAGCCCTCGTGCTGGATCGCTCTCCCCTCGCTACGCTCGACTCACGCGTGCGGGACGTCGTGATGCGTCTGCTGCCAGCGCCGAGCGTATACAGCCGGCTCATGTTCACGCCACGCACGCCTCCGCTCGTTCCCTGGATAGTAGGCGGAATGTACGTCGCACTCTTTGTGCTGGCGCTGGGATGCCTGGTGTCGCTGGTAGATCGCCTGTTGTCCTCTCGCAGGCGGGATCGCCGCCTGCTGAGTCTGGGGGTCACCCCGCGGCGGCTGACGCTGCTGGAGATGTGCCTGTTCTCCATCCCGTACGCGGTCGCGGCTCTGGTCGCGTTCCTTGCCGGGCTCGGGGTCTGCTGGCTGATAGTGCGGAGCATCGGGGCCGTGATGCCCTGGGACGAGGTAGGGCTCGCGGCCGTCCTTGCGGTGTTCGCCGGGCTCCTCGGATCCTTAGGCGTGGGCTGGCTCACCGTAAGGAGCCTGCGGACCGAGGATCCCGAGCGCCTGCGAGCGCGCTGACCGTCCCTGCGCCGCGTTCCGTTGGCCGGACGAGGGCGACAGCAGGGCCTCGACCCTCATCGCTCAGTCCGCGCTGCCCGGTTCCTCTCCCTTCGGCTTGAGGTCGGCGGGCTCGCCGGGGTACGGCTCCATGCCCACCGCCGGGCCGACCTCCTGCTCGGGCGCGCCCAGCTTCCGTGCCTTCCGCTCGAGCGCGAGCGCGATCACGTCCACCGCTGCGTCGAGCTCGAGCACGGTCGTGTTCACCACGAGGTCGTACAGGTGGGGATCGCTGGGGTCGCAGTGGTACTGAGTCATCAGGAACCGCGCCCGGTCACGGTCCTTCACGTGTATGCGCCTGCGCGCGGCGTCCGGGCTCAGCTCCTCCCGCTGCATCACGTACTGGAGGCGCTTCTCGTACGCGGCGATCACCCGCGCGTGCAGCACGTCCGGGTAGTCCTGCAGGAGCACCTGCGATCCACGCCCGACGATCACCACGTGACCCGAGTCCGACGCGGCCTTGACCACGTGCCGCAGCGCGTCGTTGTACAGCTCGATGTAGGAACGAGTACGAGGCGGGGGCGACACGACGAGGGAGTACTCCATGCCCTGTACACTGCTCAGGATACGGGAGATGAGGCTCTCCGCGCGCTCGTCCAGGCTCGCGGCCTCCTCCTCGCTCACTCCCAGGTCCCCGGCGATCCGCGCAACGACGTTGTGGTCAATGAGCTGCCAGCCGAGCCTCTCGGCGAGGCGCGCGGCGACCTCCCCGCCACCGCTGCCGTACTCCCGCGACACGGTGACCGCGCGCATCCGGGATATCGCATCGAGGTCCATCCTGCCCGGCCTCCCCTCTGCTAGCTGCATTATATCCTCAGCGCCGAGGGAATGGCCCGCGCCGGGCCGTGCCATGCCGGAGCGCTGTGCGTTACAATCTCGCTATTGACACCACACGTGCCTTGCCATACAATCTGTGCACCGCAGCACCCGTCCGACCCACTCTCTTCAGGAGCGCTTGCCTATGAACGACGCTGAGGGCATCCGGGCGACCGCCTACGGCGATCTGCTGCGCGACCGCAACTTCTCTGCGCTTTGGCTCGCGCGGATGGTCTCCGTGTTCGGCGACAGGCTGCACCAGATCGCGCTCATCGTCCTCGTGGCGTCCCTCACCTCGAACAACCTCAACAGCGTGGCGCTCGTGTGGGTGACGATCGGGGTACCGACCGCTCTGTTCGGCCTGTTCGCCGGCGCGCTCGTGGACCGCTGGCGCCGCCGAAGCGTGATGGTGATCTCCGACCTCCTGAGGGTTCCGGTCGTGGTGCTCATCCCGATGCTCGGCCGCGCGGACGTCGCCTGGGTGTACGTGCTGCTCTTCCTGCTGACGACGATCGGGCTGTTCTTCAAGCCGGCGTACCGAGCGGTCGTGCCCGACATCGTGCCCCCCGGCGGGTTGAACGCCGCGAACTCGCTGGTCAACGTGACCGAGAGCTTCATGGACGTGCTCGGCTATCCCCTCGCCGGCGCGATCGTGATCGGGCTGCGGGGCACTCTCGGCGCGGTCGGCACGGACGCCGCCTTCTTCATAGACGGCTTCACGTACCTGTTCTCGGCCGCGGTGATCTACCAGATGCGCTTCTCCGAGGTCGCCGCGAGGCGCTCGGAGGCGTCGTTGGCGGGCATCACTCGGATGGTGGTCGAGGGGCTGCGGGTCGTCGGCAGGAACGCGTTCCTGAGGACGAACACTGTGCTGTTCACGATCCTCCCCGCAGCGTCCCTGATCGGAGAAACGCTGATCAGCACGTCGACCCGGCGGCCACCCTTGCCGACCCGCACGGTCTCGAAGGAGCCCACTCGCTCTCCGCGCCGCGGTTCCAGCT
>CADDYR010000121.1 GCA_902810765.1 Chloroflexota bacterium | reverse complement strand
GCCCAGCACCGCGCCGCCCGCGAGCACGCTGGCCCGCCTCAGGAGCTCCCTGCGCGAGAGGCGTCCGTCGCTCGCCCTGCTCTCAATGTCCATCGTAGTGTTCTCCTCCTACTGTAACAGTATGTAACGGATCCTGCCGGCGCTGGTGGCGCCCGCACAACTCACCACTCGAAGGACATCACCTCCCCGCAAGCTGCACTCCGGGTTGGCGCGGAAGTGCTCCGGCGCCCTCGGCCTCCTCGCAGCCGCACGACCGGCGGATGGCGAGCGGCACGGGCAGCACCTCGTGCACGGCGCCGTCGGGATGCTCCAGCAGCCGCAGCGCGATCCTCACGGCCTCTCTGCCGAGCTCCTCCGGATGCTGTGTGACGGACGACAGCGGCGGCTCGGCCACCCTCGCTGCGTCCAGGTCGTCGAACCCGAACACGGCTACGTCGTCGGGCACGCGGACGCCGGCCTCCCGCAGGGCGCGGTAGGCGCCGAGGGCGATCAGATCGCTCGCCGCGAAGACCGCCTCGGGCCGACGCGGCAGCAGCGAGCGCATCGCGAGGTAGCCGGCCTCGTAGGTGAAGTCGGCGAACACGACGAGCTCCGGATCGGGCTGCGCACCAGCCTCGGACAGCGCGCTCGCGTAGCCGTCGTACCGATCCATCGCCGCGATCATGTTCTCGGGGCCTCCGATGAACGCGATCCGGCGGTGGCCGTGGCCCAGCAGATGGGAGACGGCCTGCCGGGCCCCCTCCCGGTTGTCCGTGTCCACGAAGCTGGTGTCCTCGAACCGGGGGTGGCGCCCCACGAGCACGAAGGGGTAGCCGTCCTTCCGAAGGCGCGCGACCACAGGATCGTTCACCACGCTCGACGCGACCACGATCGCGTCGAGGTGCCTGCCCCGGACGACCCTGCGGTACATCTGGTTGACGCTCGTGGCGCCGGGGGTGTCCATGAGCATCATCAGGTTGTTCCCGCTCTCGTTGCAGCCCTCGATCGCCCCCTGCACGAGCTTCGGGAAGAAGGGGTCGCTGAAGATGTGGCTGAGCGCGTCGGGCACGAGCAGCCCCAGGATGTGCGTGCGCCGCGAGGCCAGGCTGCGCGCCGCGGCGTTCGGATGGTACTCGTACCTCTGGATGACCTCCATCACCCTGCGGCGCGCCCGCTCGCTGACCCGGCGATCGTTGTTGATCACCCGAGACACCGTCGACCTCGACACGCCCGCCAGTCTGGCCACGTCCTCAAGGTTCATCGTTCCCTTCCAGCCCGCGGTGGGTAGCTCCGGTCATAGCGCCGTGCCGAGCCTCCGTCCGCCGCGCAGGACGAATGGGTCGCCTCCCTGCGCGGCGATGCAGTACCACGACGTCGTGCCGACGTGCGGCGACGCGAAGTAGGCGTATCCGAACCCCGTCTGCAGGCCGTCGTGGGACGCGGCAACGATCCCCTCGCCGTCCGCGTTCGGCGCGGAGGTCTGCGCGAGAGCGATGCTGGCGAGGTATCTGCCTGCCGCCGCTCTATCCCCCGGCGAGTGCCTGGAGAGCAGGGCGGCGGCCATGTGCCCCGTGCCCTCAAACCACACCCCGCTCGTGTCGGCGCTGCTGAAGCTGACCCCCTCGAATGGCCCGTCGGAGGCGGCAAGCGCTCGCTCGACCCAGTCGAGCGACCCCTCGTACGCCCTGTCGCGCAGCGCGAGGTAGCTCCAGGACTGCGCGTCCTCGGGGATCGGGCTCAGGTTGGTGGTGACGCCGTCCGTGCCCGTGCCGGTCCAGAAGAAGCCGCCGTCCGGGCTCCACATCGAGCGCACGAACTCGAGCGCGTGGTTGGCCCGATCCGTCCAGGTCGAGTCGTGGGTGAGGTGGGAGAGCATCGTGAACAGCGCCCAGGCGTCTATGTTGTGCTCGGTGGACTTCCAGGTGAGGCGGCTCTGGTCGGCCGCGATCCCGCCGGTATAGCCACCGGCGCCGCGGGAGTCGCTCGTGTTGCGCTGGATCCAGTTTCCCAGCCGGAGGGCCCCGGCGAGGTAGCGGGAGTCGCCCGTGCGAAAGTACAGCTGCGCCAGGGCCATGCCACCCCAAGCCTGGTTGCCAGTCGCGCTCCCTCCCTGACCGAAGTAGTACGCGACCTTCACCGACCCGTTCGAGAGCACGAACGGGTCGGCCCCGTACGCATCGCGCAGGCGCCCGTCCGAGAACTCGGGGTCGTGATCCTGCGCGTACAGAAGGCTGTCGCCGAGGAGCCGCGCCCGCTGCACGTCGTCTTCCCGGCCTCGCTCGAGGTAGGCAACTATCGCGAGCGCGTTGTCGTAGGTGAAGGCGGTGTCGGCGAGGTCGAGCGCGGGGGTGGGCACGTAGCTCTGGGCGAGGCGGAGGAGGGCGCCCGTGGCGTACAGGTCCATCATGCGGGCGAGGAAAGCGTACGCCCGATCCACGGAGGATCGCAGGTCGGGAGGGAGGGGCCGGTCGGCCCGGGAACCCCCCCGCAGGGCCAGGGCGGCGAGGCCAGCGGCCCCCATCGCCTCCGCGGCTATCTTCAGGAACCCACGACGCGTGAAGTGCTGTCGCCTGTCGGTGGACACGTCACACACCCACCTTCCGAATCAGAGGGCGCATTGTGGGAACGCTCCCACACCGATTAGCGCAAGTGTACTCCCACTTCGCCGGACTGTCAACTGCGTCTCGGCGCTCGGGCAGGACTTGGTTGGGAAAACCGCGGTTCAGGCCCTGACGCAGGTGTAGACCGCGTAGGTCCTCGAATCGCTGTAGCTCGCCTCCCGGATCTCGAACCCCGCGTGTTCGAGCATCGGCTCGAGCAGCCAGCTGAAGGTGCTGTACTCCTCGCGCAGGTGCGCCTCTAGCTCGGCTCGTGTCCAGCCTTCTTCCGACCTCCACGCCGCCCCCGCGAGCCAGCGCTCGACGTAGCGACCCGCCTCTCCGGGCTCGAAGGAGTACACGAGATCGCGCAGGCGGAAGATGCCGCCAGGCCGGAGGAGGCCCGCGACCCGGTCGAGCGCGAGCCCCTTCCAGAAGTCGGGCAGGTGGTGCAGGGCGTTCCGCGAATACACGAAGTCCGCGGGCTCTCCCCGATGCTCGTAGGTCAGGAAGCCCGCGCGCACGCACTCGACGTTCTCCGCGCCGAGCCGCTCGGCCTTCTCCCTCAGGAGGTCGAGCATCGCGGGAGACACGTCGACCGCGATCACCCGCCTGCAGAGCCGGGCGGCGGCGAGCGCGAACGTGCCCGTGCCCGCCCCGAGGTCTACGAGGGTGCCGTCCGCCCCCAGCCCGAGCTCGAGGAGCGCGCTCAGGTCCTCGTCGGGATCGGCGCCGGCCTTGCGGTCGTAGCCCGACACGTAGTCGGGATCTGTGTGCTCGCTGCCCGCGTGCGCGAGCTCGTCCGGGTACCAGCGGGGAGTGTTCATTGAGTAGAGTGGCCTCCTGCTATCTCTGGCTCCTGCGGACGCCGAGCGTCACCTGCTCGTCGCCGACCTCGACCCTCCGGCTGAAGTAGTCGCCGGTGGGCGGCTCGGGCTCGATCGAGTCGGCGAGCGTCTCGGCCCTCGCGTACTCCTCGTGGCGCTCGAGCGCGGCGCGGAGGTCGTCGTAGCCCGCGTACCGCACGGTTATCCGGTCGTCAATGTTGAAGCCGGCCTCCTTGCGCAGGTTCTGGACCTGACGCACGAAGTCGCGCACGAGTCCCTCGTAGAACAGCTCCGGCGTGATCTCGGTGTCGAGCGCGACGACGTACCCCTCGTCGCTCGCGCTCGCCAGCCCCGGCCGCTCCCTCTCCTCGATCAGGAGCTCCTCGGGTGCGAGCTCCACCCGCTCGCCGTCCACGACCACCTCGACGCTCTGCCCGGACAGCGCGCTGCGTGCGGTCTCGCGCGGGTCGAGCGCGGAGAGCGCCTCGCGGATCGCTGGCACCCTCCGGCCGTACTTCGGCCCCAGCACCGGCAGCCTCGGCAGCACGGTGTAGCTCACCAGGTCGCTCGCGTCCCGGACGAGCTCGAGCTCCTTGACGTTCAGCTCGTCGAGCACCTGATCCCTCATCTCCCACAGCCCGTCGGCCTGGCCGTCCCCCGGAGCCTTGACGAGCACGCGCGCGAGGGGCTGCCTGACCTTGACGTTCGCCGCGTTGCGCGCCGCGCGGCCCAGCTCCACCGTCTTGAGCACCGCGCCGACCGCTCGCTCCAGTCCCTCGTCCACGAGCGTCTCGTCGCACGTGGGGAAGTCCGTCAGGTGGACGCTCTCCGGAGCGGTGTCATCGTGCGAGCAGACGAGGTTGCGGTACATGCTCTCGGCCACGAACGGCACGAAGGGCGCGATGAGCTTCGAGACCGTGACCAGGCAGGTGTAGAGCGTGCAGTACGCCGCCGCCTTGTCGCTGTCCACCTGGCTCTTCCAGAACCGTCTGCGGTTGCGCCGGATGTACCAGTTCGAGAGCTCGTCCACGACGAACGCCTCGATCCTGCGCGTGGCGGCCATCATGTCGTAGCGGTCGAGGTCGGCTCGCACGCCCGCCACGAGCGTGTTCAGCCTCGAGAGCACCCAGCGGTCGAGCTGCGTGAGGCTCGCGCGGTCGAGCCGGTCGCCCGGCACGTAGCCGTCGAGGTTGGCGTAGGTGACGAAGAAGCTGTACGAGTTCCAGAGTGGCAGCAGGAAGCGCCTGCGCACCTCGTCGCCCAGCGAGTAGCCGAAGTTCAGGTTGTTCACGGGGTTGTGCGTGCAGTACAGCCAGCGCATTACGTCCGTGCCCATCCGGTCGGCGGCGTCGTCGAACCAGATGGCGTTCCCCTTGCTCTTGTGCATCTCCTCGCCGTGCTCGTCGCGCAGCAGGGCGTAGCCGAGGATCGTCTCGACGGGGGTCCTGTCCTCGAGCGCCGCGCTCATCGTGAGCAGGGAGTAGAACCAGTTGCGGAACTGGCCGGGGAAGCTCTCCGTGATGAACTGCGCGGGGAACCACTCCTCCCAGTACGCCCGGTCGTGGCGGTAGCCGAGAGTCGAGTACGCGACTATGCCCGCGTCGAGCCACGGGTTGCCGACGTCGGGGATACGGCTCACCACCTCCCCGCACCTCGAGCACCGGATCTTCACCGCGTCCACCCAGGGGCGATGTGGGGTGTGTCCCTCGAACTCCTCCCAGCCCTCGACCGCGCGCTCCCGAAGCTCGGTCTCCGAGCCTATGACCTCGAAGTGGCCGCAGCTCTGGCACTCGTAGATCGGCAGCGCCAGGCCCCAGTACCGCTTCTTCGATATCATCCAGTCGTCCATGTTCCGGAGCCAGTCGAGCTCGCGCTCCTTCCCGAACGACGGTATCCACCTGATCTGCTCGGTGATGCGCATCAGCGGCCCGCGGAGCTCCTCCATTGAGATGAACCACTCGTCCACGAGCCGGAACACGAGCTCCGTCTGGCAGCGCCAGCACACGGGGTAGCGGTGGCGGTACACCTGCGCCCGGTAGAGCAGCCCCTTTTCTCGGAGGTCATCGGTGATCCACGGCGCGACCTCGCCGACGTACCTGCCGGTGAGCGGGCCGAAGCCCTCGACATACACCCCGAACTCGTCGAGCGGCGCGAGCACGTCCAGGCCGTACTCCTTCGAGAGCGCGAAGTCCTCCTGGCCGCAGCCGGGCGCGATGTGCACTATGCCCGTGCCCTCCTCGGCGCTGACCTCGTCCCACGGAATTACCCGGTGCCTCACGCCCCGCGCTGCCGGAAGCTCGTCGAACGGGCCGGAGTAGGTCCAGCCGAGCATCTCGCTGCCCTCGAGCCTGCCGAGCACTTCGTACTCGCCCTTGAGGGCCGTGGCGAGCGCGCCCTCGGCGAGGTAGTACACCTCGTCGCCCTGTCGCACCCGCACGTACACCAGGTCCGGGCGCACCGCCGCCGCGACGTTCGAGGTGAGCGTCCAGGGGGTGGTCGTCCATACCAGCAGCGACTCGCCGGGCCTGCCCTCGAGGGGGAACCGCACGTACAGGCTCATGTGCTGGGTGTCACGGTAGCCCTCAGTCACGATCTCGTGCTGCGATATGCCCGTGCCGCAGCGGGGGCACCAGGGCATCACGTCGTGGCCCTTGTAGATCCAGCCGCGCTCGTGGCAGCGCTTGAGGAACATCCAGATCGTGTAGTTGTTCTCGTCGGACATCGTGTAGTACGAGTCGTCCCAGTCCATCCACTGTCCGAGCCGGATGGACTGCGAGGTTATCACCTCCGCGAACCTCAGCACGCGGTCCTTGCACTCCTCGACGAACCGCGCTATGCCGTACTTCTCGATGTCGCGCTTGGACCTGAGCCCGAGCTCCTTCTCGACCTCGACCTCAACCCACAGCCCCTGGCAGTCGAACCCGTTCTGGTAGCGCTGCCTGTCGCCCAGCATCGTGTGGTAGCGCTGGATCACGTCCTTATAGGTGCGGCCCCAGGCGTGATGGACGCCCATCGGGTTGTTCGCCGTGATCGGGCCGTCGAGGAACGAGAAGCGTGTGGGGGAGCCGTCGTTCCGGCGCAGGTACTTCCCGAGCGTGCCGTGCTCGTCCCACCACTCCTGCACCTCGCGCTCGAGCTCCACGAAATCGGTCTTCGGAGATACTTCCCTGAACATTTCCTTCCTCCCAGGCTCTGCCTCGAGCCTGCGCGTTTCCTCCTCGATCTCTCCTGCGAGCGTGTTTGCTGTGCGGATAAGCTCCGCCTTCGCCGCCTCGATCGTGCTCCTCGCCTCGGTATCCAGACTCTCCGGCAGGAGTCCCTCGTCCAGCACGGCACTGTTCCCCTCGGCGTCGAGCCAGTAGTCCACCTCGAGGTCGTCCCACTCGACCTCGGACTGACCGATGCGGGTGTTGCGGGCGACGTTGAAGTAGTAGCCCACGGTCGAGCCGTCCGGGCGGACCCAGTGGTACACGTTGTACGGCCGGTCGCTCCAGTAGTAGGCGTAGGTGCGGACTCCCTCGGGCAGCGTGATCTCCGGCTCCTCGAGCCTCCACTCCCGGTCCAGGACGTAGCGCAGGACGGCGCGCCGGGGCGGGGCCAGGAGGCAGGCCTCGCACTCGAACTCCGCCCGCTCGCCGCTCAGCTTGTGCTTCACCTCGAGTATCCGCTTCACGGTCTTTCTCTCCAACAAAACGAAAGGGCTCGTCCTCGGGAAACGAGGACGAGCCCTTCACCACCTACGTGCAGGAGCCCGCGGTACCACCTCTGTTAGCGTGTCCGCTCGCTCGACGGGCTGCGTGCTCACAGCCCTGCTGGGTGTAACGGTCAGCAACCCCGGCCGCGTCTACTCCGCGCTGCGCGCGTTTCGGGCGGCGGCTCCGGAATGATCTTCGGCGCGTTCGAGAGGCATCCGGCTCTCACCTTGCCCGGACTCTCTGTGCCGCCGAGGCGTGCCTACTAGGTTTCCTTCGCAGCCTGTACGATATTCGCCTGTCGCAAGGTAAGCATAACACCTCGCGCGGCCGGGGGCAAGGGGACGCATTCCTTCACCCAGAATGTCGGCTTACGCCCGATTCTCATCCCCAGCCGCCCGCGCCCGGAATCCGTATGAGATGGCGTCTACACCGGCTTGAACGCCTCGAAGGGCTGATGGCAGGCGTTGCAGTAGTGGATGGAGCGGCAGAGGGTCGGGCCGAACGCGTTCTCGATCCGGGTGTCGTGTGAGCCGCAGTACGGGCACTTCGCCCTGACCTGCAGCTCGATGCTCCCCTCCCTTGGCGGAGGCGTGAGTCCCGACCTCCGCAGGTGCTCCCGACCCGCCTTGGTGATCCGGTCGCTCGTCCAGGCCCGCTCGAACGTCACCCGCACCCTCACCCGCTCGGCGAGCCGCGAGAGCTCCAGCTCGATCTCCCGGCGCATCATCTCGACGGCGGGACATCCGGTGAACGTGGGCGTGATGTCCACCTCGATCTCTCCCTCGTCCACGCGCACGCGGTCCACGATGCCGAGGTCCACGACCGAGAGCCCGGGGATCTCGGGATCCTCCACCTCCCTGAGCGCTTCCCAGACCTCGGACTCGGTCGCACTGACAGCCATATCGCGGCTCCTTCCTACCAGGTGGCTCCGGGCTCGAGGCGGTACGTCTCGGTCATCTCGAGCCAGAACGGCTCGAAATCTCCGGTGCGCGCGCCCCCTCGCCCGGTGGGGGGCTCAGGCCCCGCAGCCCGCGGCATATCGAGCCCTCGCGCCGCGAGCTCCCGCTCTACCCTCTCAAGCCAGCGCCTCCTGAGCTCCGGGCTCGGGGCAGGCAGACAGCCCCCGGCGAGGAACTCGTCCTCCCCCTCGATCTCCTCCCAGAAAGTCAGCGCGTCCGGCCACGCGAGCGCGAGCGCCGACTCCAGGCGCGGACGGGCCTCTCCCGACTCCGAGAGCCTGTCGAGCCAGGCGGAGACGTGCATCAGGTGATACTTCTCCTCGCGCCTGACCTTGCGCATCAGCCCGGCGAGCGGCTCGAAGGAGCTCGCGACCAGCGCCTCGGTGCGCACGTCGTCGGCGGTCTCGTACAGGAAGCGCCGGGCGATCGTGAACGCCCAGTCGTGGCGCGGCCTCTCGACGAGCCAGCAGCAGCGGTACTCCCGGGGCTCGCGTCCGTAGGCCAGATCGTCCACCCCCGCGCCTGTGATCTCTCGGACGATCTCGTACAGCGCCTTCGCGTGTCCGATCTCGTCCTGAGAGATCGAGGAAGTGGCCACGTCCTCCTCGAGCATCGGTGCGATGCCCGTCCACTCCGAGTCGCGGTAGCCGAGCACGAGCTCGTCGTCGGCGAGCGAAAGCAGCAGTGGCACGGCGCTCTCGCTCAAGTCCCGGCCTCCCTGCCCTGGGCCGCGGCGAGCTTGTCTCGGAGCCGGTAGCCCTGGACCGTTCGGAAGGAGCGGTCGAGCGCGGGGCTCAGGAGGTCGCGGTCGGAGAGCTCGAGCACCGCGTCGCGGAGCACTACCCAGAGCCGGAAGCTCTCGCCGCGGCGTCCGAACATCTCGCGCGCGTATTGCAGGGCGAGCGCGTCGTCCGGGGCCTCCACGTTCCCGGAGTGGACGAACGGCTTGCCGTCCCTCTCCTGCCGGAACACCTCGTACACCTTCTTCTCCAAGCCCTCTCTCCTGCTCACACCACCGGCCGGCCCATCACGGCGCGTCGCACCCACGCCTCCTGCTCGTAGCTCATCCGCCTGAATCCCAGCCGCTCCTGCGATCTCGGCCCGTGGCCGGTGACGACCGAGCGCAGCTCGTTCCAGTCCGGCTCGGTGTACTCCCACACTCCCCTCTCCTCGTCGTAGCGCAGATTCGGGTCGGGGATGGTGAGCCCGAGCTCGCGGATGCGTGGCACGTACAGGCTCAGGAACTCCTGCCTGAGCTCCTCGTTCGCTCTGGCCTTGATCCCCCAGGCGATGTCCTTGTCGGTCTCGCGCGGGGTGCGGGGGCCGTGGAACTGCATGAGCGGTCCCCACCAGCGGTTCAGGGCGTCCTGGACCATCTCGCGCTGGCGGTCGGTGCCGTTCATCATCGTCACGACTATGTCGTAGCCGTGCTTGATGTGGAAGCTCTCCTCCCAGCAGATCTTTGCCATCGTGCGCGCGTAGGGGGCGTAGGAGCAGTCGAGGAGCGCCTTCTGCGAGAGGATGGCGGCTGCGTCCACCAGCCAGGCGATGATCCCGGCGTCGGCCCAGGTGTACGTCGGATAGTGGAACACGTTGTGGAACTTCGTCCTGCCGTCCAGCAGGTCCGTGAACATCTGCTCGCGGCTCTTGCCGAGGTCCTCGGCGAGGCGGTACAGGAGCTGGCTGTGGCCCACCTCGTCCTGGATCTTCGCGGTGAGCGCGAGCTTGCGGTGGATGGTCGGCGCCCGATTGATCCACTCCCGCTCGGGCAGCGCGCCCATGATCTCGGAGTTAGCGTGCATCTCGATGAACTTGAGCACCTCGCGCCGGTAATCGTCGGGCATCCAGTCGGTCATCTCGACCTTGCCACCGTTGCTCACCCGCTCGAAGAACTCGCGCGTCCGGCTCTCCAGGCTGCTTACCGTCATCTCTCATCCTCCTTGCACAGGCCGCGCAGCAGCAGGTCCGCGAAGCCGGCGGCCACTTCATCCGGCGCGAGCTCGCCGCCGGGCCGGTACCACTGGTACGTCCAGTTGACGGTCGAGAGCACCGCGAGCGCGGCGAGCTTCGGGTCGGCGGGCCTGAACTCTCCAGAGCGCACGCCCTCGGATATGACCTTCCTGAACGCTGCCTCGTAGGCGTCCCGCTGCTCGATCACCCGCTGCCTGCGCTCGCCGCCGAGGAAGCGCCACTCGTGGAAGAACACCGTCGCGTCGCTCGTGTGCCCGGCGACGATGCGCACGTGCTCGGCGATCATGCGGGTCAGGCGCTCGCTCGCGCTCCCACGCTCCGACGCGATCGGCGCGACCCTCTCGAGGAACTCTCGGGCCGCGCGCTCGACGATCTCCCACAGCACGTCCTCCTTCGAGGCGATGTGGGCGTAGAGGCTGCCTCCCTGGAGGTTGAGCTCGCGGGCGATGCCGCGCACGGTGGTCGCGTGGTAGCCACGCTCCGAGAAGAGGCTGCCCGCGACCTCGCGTATCTGCTCTCGTCTGGCGATCTGCTCGGCCATCCCAGCTCCCCTGCTCCGCATTCCGGGTGCCACCGTGTAACTAACGCTTGTTAGGGAAGTGTACACCCTCGTGCGGGTGACCGCAATCCCTCTCGCTTCGATGTATGCTAAGGTCGAGGCCCGACACGAGGGCAGGGCTATTGCTGAGGGCGGAATCGGCCACGGAGGAGAACATTGGTTACCGACGTCACGGAGCTGTTCCGGATAGAGCGCCTGGGCGTGATCATGGAGCCCGATCCCTCGAGGCCCGAGGAGGCGGAGGGCGTGCTCAACCCTGCCGCCGCCCGCGGGCCCGACGGCGAGCTCTACCTCTTCCCCCGGCTCGTCGCCAGGGGCAACTACTCGAGGATCGGCAAGGCCAGAGTGGTCTTCGACTCCGGCGGCAGGCCGGTGGGGGCAGAGAGGCTGGGGGTCGTGCTCGAGCCCACCGAGCCCTACGAGCAGCGGTTCGAGCCGGAAACGGGGGGAGTCGAGGACCCGAGGGTGACCTACATCGAGCCGCTGGGTCTGTACGTGATGTGCTACGTGGCGTTCGGCAGGGAGGGGCCGAGGATTGCGCTCGCGGTGTCGCACGACCTCGGCTCGTGGCGCAAGCTCGGTCTGGTGCGCTTCTTCCCGGACGGCGACCCCGACCACAGGATAGACTTCGACCACCTGAACAACAAGGACGGCGCGTTCTTCCCGCGCGCGGTGATCGCGCCGGACGGATGCCTCGCCCTCGCCATGCTCCACCGGCCCGTGTACAGCGAGGAGGACCTGCCAAGGTGGCTGGACGACCTCAGGCCGAGCGTCTGGATCTCGTACTGCAGGCTGAAGGACGTGAAGCGCGACGTGCAGAACCTGCGCGCGCTCAGCATGCACCGGGTCCTGGCCGATCCCGAGTACTGGTGGGAGGACTCGAGGATCGGCGGTGGTACCCCTCCCGTGCTGACGAAGCTGGGGTGGCTGGTCGTGTACCACGGTGCTGCGGGACGTGCGCCGCGCACGAAGGGCGAGAAGAAGAGGGTGCGATACTCCGCGGGGGTGCTCGTGCTCGATCGGGACGATCCCCTCAGGATCCTGTACAGGTCGCGATCGCCCGTGCTCGAGCCGAAGCTCGACGAGGAGCGCGAGGGAGTCGTGCCGAACGTGGTATTCCCCACCGGCATAGACGACCGCAGCGGGGGCGTCATGGATGTGTACTATGGCATGGCCGACTCGAGGGTGGGGGTGGGCAGGCTTCGGGTGCCCGAGAGGCTGCCGGAGGAGGCCGCCGC
>CADDYR010000120.1 GCA_902810765.1 Chloroflexota bacterium | reverse complement strand
GCGCAGTCGTAGTAGTGCCTGCTCGCGTGGGTGGAGCGCCACCACCCGCGCGAGCGCGGGTGGTGGCGCTCCACCCACGCGAGCAGGCACTACTACGACTGCGCGGTCGAGCTCGGCCTCCCTCCCTGGGAGCAGGTGCGGCGGAGCGTCCCCCTGCGACTTCGTCCGGAGGACACCGGGCGGGCGCACGGGATCATCCAGCGCGCGGTCGGGACCACGACCGGCGAGCGGCCGGTCGTCGGGCTGCATCCGGGCGGCGCCGGTCTGAGGGGACTCAAGCGCTGGCCGGCCGAGAGGTTCGCCGAGCTAGCGGACAGGCTCGTCGAGTGCCACGGCGCCCGAGTGCTGCTCCTCGGCGGAGAGGACGACCAGGAGGTGGCGTGCGAGGTGAGGCACAGGATGAGGCACTCGCCCGCCGAGCTCACGGGGGACCTCTCGCTGTGGGACACCTTCGCGCTCATCTCCGAGTGCGACCTGTTCATCGGCAACGACTCGAGCCTGCTCCACGCGGCTGCAGCGCTCGGCACCCCCTACATCGGCATCTTCGGACCGACGCACGTGCCCAACTTCCACCCCCTGCCCAGAGACCCCGACCAGGGAGTGGTCGTCCAGCCCGAGGTGCCGTGCCACCGGCCGCAGTACTTCGTCGGCGGCAGCACGATATGGTACCGGCAGTGCTGCGAGGGCGTGTGCCGCGAGCTCGCCTCGATCAGCGTGGACAGAGTGTTCCGACCAGCAGTGGCTCTGCTCGAGAGACGACAGCCGGTACGGGAGCCGGACATGTAGGCCCGACCAGCGGCCGGGGGGTGTAGTGCGGGGGAGCTGTCGGGTCAGACTCCGGACGGCTCCCCGTCCGCCACGGCGAGCGCCTCGCTCCCGCCGGCGGAGGGAATGAACCGGCGCAGGGCGAGGGCGACTCCGTCCTCGTCGTTCGTCGCGGTGATCCAGTCCGCGGCGTCCTTCAGCTCGGGGATGGCGTTGCCCATCGCCACGCCCACGCCGGCCCAGCGCACCATCTCGAGGTCATTGCGGTTGTCCCCGATCGCGAGCACCTGCTCGGGGCGCAGGCCCAGCCGGGCGGCGAGGATCTTCGCCGCAGCGGCCTTGTCCACCCCCTCCACGACGATCTCGCGGTTGCGTCTCCACGAGCTCGTGACGTGGACGCCGCCTATCCGCCGCACGTCTTCCTCGATCCGGGTCAGCTCGGGCTCCTCGGCGTGGATCACGATCTTGAATATCTGCAGATCCGAGGCATCGAGGAGCTTCGCGAGGTCGTCCACCCAGGTCTGGTCCGGCCCCGAGATGCGCTGCCTCTGCTCGGGCGTCGCGATGCGGCCCGCCTGGTAGTACCAGCCCTCGGGCGTGTCTATCACCACGTAGTAGACGTCGTGGGCGAGCGCGGCCCGTATCACCCTCTGCGCCACGCGCTCGCCCATGTACGCGGAGTGGACGATCTCGCCGGTGTTCACGTCCTCGACCACGGCGCCGTTCGAGCCGATGACGGGCACTGAGAGGGAGATCCCCTCGAGCACCTCCCTGACGCGCCTCGTCGCCCGGCCGCTCGCGATGCTGAAGTGGACCCCGTGCTCGACGATGCGGCGGACCTCGCGGAGGGTGGCCGGGCTGATCGTCTGACGGCTCGTGAGCAGGGTGCCGTCGACGTCGCTCACCACCAGCCTGATGTCCGTCATGTCCGCCGGATCCTCTTCGCTCCCTCTACAGGATGAACCTGCTCAGGTCCTCGTTCTGCACGAGGCCGCCGACCTTCTGGCGCACGTACTCCCGGTCGATCCGCACGCGCTTGTCCTCGAGGTCGGAGGCGCCGAAAGAGACCTCCTCGAGCACCTGCTCCATGATGGTCTGCAGACGCCGCGCGCCGATGTCCTCGAGCTTCTCGTTCATCTCGAACGCGACGGCGGCGATCTCCTCGATGCCTTCACGGGTGAACTCCAGCTCGACCCCCTCGGTGCCGAGAAGCGCCTGGTACTGCCTTATGAGCGAGTTGTCCGGCTCGGTGAGTATCCTCTCGAGCGCCTCCACGTCCAGGCTCTGGAGCTCTACGCGCAGCGGGAATCGGCCCTGCAGCTCGGGGATCAGGTCCGAGGGCTTGCTCGTGTGGAACGCGCCCGCGGCCACGAACAGCACGAAGTCCGACCTCACGGGCCCGTAGCGCGTGGGCACGGTCGAGCCCTCGACTATGGGCAGCAGGTCCCGCTGCACGCCCTCGCCCGACACCTCGGCTCCCGCCTCGTAGCCGTTGCTGACGAGCTTGTCCAGCTCGTCGACGAACACCACGCCGGTCTGCTCGGCGCGCCGCACCGCCTCGTCTATCACGACGTCTATGTCCACGAGCCTGCGCGCCTCCTGCTGGGTGAGGATGCGCCTCGCCTCGGCGACCGACACCTTGCGGTTGCGCTTGCCGCCCTGCTGGCTGCCCGTGAGGACGTCTCCGAGCTGTCCCTCTTCCTCCTCGAAGTCGAGCTCGGCTATGAAGTCCGAGACCGAGCTGTAGGCGTCGACGTCCACCTCGACCTCGATCTCCACCATCTCGTTGTCGAGCCTGCTCTGGGAGAGCATCTCGGCCACGCGCTTGCGCTGCCGCCTGAGCCTGCGCTCGACGGAGACCTTCTGCGCCCCGAGCGCGACCGCGCTCTGTTCGCCACCGTCCCTCTCGGCAGCCTCAAGCGCCGCGACCAGCTCCCTGCCCTTCGGGGACTGCTGGACGAGGTAGTTCACCAGCTTCTCCATCGCGTTGGCCTCGGCCCTGTCCCGGACCCTCGCCACGTGCTCGGCGTGGACCATGTTCACGCTCGTCTCGACGAGGTCGCGCACGATGCTCTCCACGTCGCGACCCACGTAGCCGACCTCGGTGAACTTGGTGGCTTCGACCTTCACGAACGGCGCGTCCACGAGCTTGCTCACCCTGCGCGCGATCTCGGTCTTGCCGACTCCCGTGGGACCTATGAGCAGGATGTTCTTCGGGACGACCTCCTCGCGGACCTCCTCCGGCAGCCGCTGCCGGCGGTAGCGGTTGCGGAGAGCGATAGCCATCGCGCGCTTGGCGCTCTCCTGTCCGACGATGAACCTGTCGAGCTCCTTGACTATCTGCTGCGGCGTCAGGTCTCGCATCTGACTCCTCCGGGCTGGGGTGCCATCTGCCTCGATTCGTGCCGTTCGGTTCGTCATCCCGGGCGTCCGGCCAGTTCCGGCTCGATCGTGTGGATCACTATCCTGTCGTTCGTGTAGATGCACAGGCTCGCCGCGATCTCCATGGCGGTGTGAGCGATGCGGTCGGCGGCCAGGTCGGTGTTGTGCAGCAGAGCCTGCGCCGCCGCTAGCGCGTACGCGCCGCCGGAGCCGATCGCGGCCACGCTCTCGTCCGGCTCGATCACCTCGCCGCTTCCGTCCACGAGCAGGATGCCTGTGGTATCCCCCGCGAGGAGCTGAGCTTCGAGCGGGCGGAGGTACTTGTCCGTGCGCCACTGCTTCGCGAGCTCGACGGCGGCTCTGCGCAGGTCACCGTGGTAGCGCTCGATCTGCGACTCGAAGCGGTCGAAGAGGGTGAGAGCGTCGGCGACGGCGCCAGCGAACCCGGCGAGCACCCTTCCCTGGTACAGAGTGCGGATCTTGACGGCCTTGTGCTTGAGGACCGTGTCTCCGACCGTTACCTGACCATCGCCCGCGAGCGCGAGCCGGCCGTCGCGAAGCACTGCGATAATAGTCGTGGCCCGCGTGGGCGGGCGATCCTGTGTCATACCCGACACGAAGATTATACAGGATGGCAAGGTCCGGATATCGTCTCCGCCGAGCCCCCGCGCCGCCTTCGTTTGACAGGCGCGCAGCATACTTGTAACATCCAACACAATCCCGGAATGTCCCGCAGCTCACGCGATTACGTCGCAAAGCCTCTCGCCGGGTTCGAGGCGATCGGAGAGCAGTGCTCCCCACGAGAGTGTAGTGAGGAGGGTCACGGATGAGACGGGTAGTTCGGCGCGCGCTGGTAGCACCGCTGATCGCCCCACTGCTTTGCCGGAATCGCACACCCGCCGGCTGCGCACAGCCGCGACCTCGGAGCAGGTGGCCGGTACCGGGAATCCGGGCAAGACGGCGCCCCGAGGGTCACACGAGCGGCCCTTGATCCGAGCCTCGTCGAAAGGCGCGGCGCGAGCGTCGACTTCGTCGAGCAGGAGGCCGAGAACGCCGTCACCAACGGCACGATCATCGGCCCCGGCCGCGACGCGTACACGTTGCCCGCCGAAGCCTCCGGACGCTCGTCGGTGCGCCTCGACGAGGCGGGCCAGTACGTCGAGTTCACCCTGACCGGAGACACGAATGCCCTCACCCTCCGATACAGCATTCCCGACGCGCCCAACGGGGACGGGATCCGCGCCCCGATCGCCGTCGGGGTGAAAGGCAGGCACCTCCGCACCACGACGCTCACTTCCGAGTACTCGTGGCTGTACGGGATGTATCCCTTTCACGGGCAAGCCCGAGTTCGAGGTCCGCCTCATCGGCGACAGCAACGACGACGGGTGGACCGCGACCACCGACTGCCAGGACCGTCCGCCGCGCGTCCCACCACCGCCGCCGTCTCCGTGGGGCGACACGGACTCGAGCAGCACCGCGCGGCGGGCCGCGGGAGGCGCCGTGAGGGCATGACGCGCTCTCGCCGAGCTCCGGACGTTGTGCCGACAGGCCACCCGGCATCGGACAGGCACGGAACATCGCAGAGAGGGCGCGACCGCCCCCGATAACGGGGGGATAGCACACCCGCAACGGGGACATCCCGAGTCTCGGGGCCTGGAGAGAGGCCCGGAGGCTCTCATACCTCGTCGCCCGCACTCTTGACTCGGCTCCTCCGGGGGTGTAACTTATACTACAAGCTGATAAGTTGGAGCGGGGCCGACGGTGACCATACAGAGGGACCAGCTGGCACGACAGGTCGCGGACCACCTGGCCACGGAGATCGGGGAGCTGGAGCCGGGGACCAGGCTTGCCGCACAGGGGGAGCTCGTGCGTCGGCTCGGGGTGAGCCGTGCGGTCGTGCGGGAGGCGTTCCGACTGCTGGAGGCGCGAGGGCTCATCGAGTCGCAGCAGGGCAGGCACGCGGTGGTGAGGGGTCTGGACCACTCACTGCTCAGCCACTACTTCGATCTCTCGGTCCATCGCCCCGGCGGGTCCATCACCCGGCTGCTGGAGCTACGGCTCATAGTCGAGGTCGCGATAGTCCGCCTGGCCGCCGCGCGCGCCACGCCCTCACAGGTCGCGGCGATGCGGTCCGCGACGGCCCTGATGTACGAGCACCGGGACGACCCTCCCGGGTTCATAGACGCCGACATCCTCTTCCACGTCCGGCTAGCCGAGGCCAGCGGCAACGAGCTGCTCGCCCACCTCATCGCCGCGCTCCGCGAGCCGCTCAGGGCCAGCCAGATCGTGACGCGAGAGGGGGCGGGGCGCCGAGGCGACGTCCACCTGCAGGCCCTGAGGGCCCACGAGCGGATACTCGACGCGGTCTCCCGGCACGACACGCCGGCCGCCGCCGAGGCCATGCGCGCTCACCTGCGCGACACCTTCGAGGACCTCAGGGCCGCGCGTCCGGAGGAGACGGAAGGCTTCGACATCTCCAGGCTCTACGACGACCTCTACGGTCTCCCAAAGGAGCATTAGGCAGGATCGCGCGCTGAGAGGCCGGGAAGGGGGAATCGCCCCGCACAACAGTTCTTGGACGAGCTCACGGTCGGCAGTGATTCTAGGAGGAAGCCATTGGCAGTCGGAACAGTATCCAGAGTAACCGGGACGGCGTTGTTGTCGCTGAGCGCGCTGCTGGCGGCCTGCGGCTCATCGGGAGGAGGTCCTCCCGGGGCCGGGCCTCCGGGGTCCGGGGCCGCGTCTCCCACCACGCCCTCTCGACAGGTCGTGAGCTCGAGCGCGACCCAGCCGCCCGTCGGGAAGTGGAAGGACTACTCCGGCCCGCCCGTGACGATCACCGTGTGGATGTATCCGCAGGACGATCCATCGCTGTACAAGGCGGAGGGCGAGGCGTTCCACAAGAAGTACCCGAACATCACGGTCAAGTACGTGGTGTACCCCGAGGACAACTACGTCACGAAGCTGAACACGACGCTGCAGGCTCACCACCCGCCGGACGTGGCGATCATCGAGGATCAGGCGTGGATGAAGGCGGGCAGGGTGGTCGAGCTCACCGACTACCTCGAGCAGTGGGGCGTGAGCGCGAGCGACCTCAACCCCGGAGGCATCGGCCGGGTGGCGCTCGAGGGAGATCCGAAGAACGGCATCTACGCCATCGGCGACTGGATGGACGGGAACGTCATCGTCTACAACAAGAAGCTCTTCGACCGGGCGCACGTGCCGTACCCCTCTGCGACCAGGTCCATGAACTGGCAGCAGTACGCGGAGGTGTGCCGCAAGGTTGCGAGGCCGAACCCGAACCCGACAAAGACGATCTACGGCTGCTCAGTGCCCGACTGGGCGTTCGGCATCTGGACCAGGTGGCTGTACGGCCCGGACGGACGCAAGACCGAGGGCTATATGAACTCCCCGGCCGAGGTCCAGGCGTGGAACCTGGGCACGAAGCTCGTCCGCGAGAAGTACGCGCCGGGAGGAGGAGTGCTGCGCTCGCTGCCGAACGGCGAGCCCGACCTGTTCGCTCAGGGCAGGATCGCGATGACCTGGAGCGACTTCACGTTCGCGAAGACGTACAAGGCGAACCGCATAGACTTCGGCGTGGCACCCTTCCCGGTGATCGAGGGCTCGCCCTCGTTCGTGGACACCTGGACCGCTGCCTGGGGCACCTTCACCGAGTCGCCGCACAAGCAGGCCGCGCTCCAGTACCTGAAGTTCATCGCCACCGACGCACAGCGAATCGTCGTCGAGAAGTCCTTCATCCCGCCGCTGAACACGAAGGTGGCTGCCGCGGCTCACTACGGGCGGGGCAACCCGATCGAGCAGCAGTTCCTGACGGTGCTCAGGCAGGCGAAGCGCCAGGTGTTCATACCGCCTATGGGCGAGGGAGGCTACAACTCGGGCGACATCTACACCAAGATGACCGTCCAGGGCAAGACCGACGCCAAACCCTTCCTGGACGACGCGGCGCGCAAGACGCAGCCCCTGCTCGACAGGGCCTGGAAGCAGTGGGAGAGCCTCGGAAGGTAGTCCGGTACATACCCCAGGGGCGCTCCTTCGCGAGCGCCCCTGATTGTGGGGGAGATAGCAGCTATGAGTCTACCCTTCGGACCACGGGCCCGTCCTCGCGTCCCCGGACGCGGGGGCGTGAGCCCGATGCGGCGAGCGGAGGAGCGGGCCGCGTACCTCTTTCTGACGCCCTGGTTCGCCGGCCTGGTCTTCTTCATGGCGGTGCCCCTCGTGTGGGCGTTTCACGCGAGCCTGACGGACGAGCAGCTCCTGCGCCCCGGCAGGTTGGTCGGGCTCGCCAACTACGTCTACATGTTCACGCAGGACCGCTTCTTCTACCACTCGCTGTACATCACGTTCAAGTGGCTGGTGATCACCATACCTCTGTACCTGGTGAGCGGCCTGCTGCTGTCGCTCCTGTTGAACCAGAAGCTGTTCGGCATCAACCTGTTCCGGACGATCCTGTACATACCAGCGGTGCTCTCGGGAGTCGCGGTCGCGGTGCTCTGGCTGCAGCTCCTCAACCCGGACCTGGGAGCGGTGAACTTCGTGCTGACCAGCCTGGGGGTGAGCAACCCGCCCGCGTGGATGGAGAGCCCGACGTGGGCGATGCCGGGAGCGGCCCTGATGGGGCTGTGGGGGGTGGGCGGCACCGCGGTCATCTACCTCGCGGGGCTCCAGAACATCTCGCCGCACCTGTACGAGGCCGCCGCGATAGACGGGGCCGGAGAGCTGGCGAAGTTCAGGTACATAACCCTGCCGATGCTCTCCCCCACGATCTTCTTCCTGCTGATCAACGCGGTGATAGACTCGCTACTCGTGTTCGGGCCGATGTTCGTGCTCGGCGGCACGGGCGGCCCCGAGAACTCGCTGCTCTTCTACATGATCTACCTGTACCGCCGGGCCTTCGTGGAGGGGCTGATGGGTTACGCGTCGGCGCTGGCGTGGGTGCTCACGCTCATAGGGTGCGCGCTCGTGTTCGTGATGTTCAGGTTCGAGCGACGCTTCGTGTTCTACGAGGCGCAGGAGTGAGGCGATGGAGAGGACGATGAAGACCGAGCTCCCGGTCGGGGTCTCGCTGACCCGGGCGCGCAGGGTGGTGCGCGCGGCAGTGCTCTACCTGATGCTGCTCGCGCTCAGCCTGTTCGTGCTCGCCCCCATCGGCTGGATGCTGACCGCGGCGCTCAAGCCCGACACTGCACCGGTCTTCACATACCCGCCCGAGTGGTTCCCGACGAGGTACTGGCACTGGAGCACCTTCACCGAGGCGCTGCTCGACCCCTCGACGCCCTTCCTGCGCTACGCGCTCAACTCGGGGCTGCTCGTCGTGCTGAACGTCGTCGGCTCGGTACTCTCCTGCTCGATAATCGCGTATCCGTTCGCACGGCTGCGCTTCCGCGGGAGGGGACCGCTGTTCAGCCTGCTCATCGCCACGATGCTTCTGCCTGGTCCGGTGCTGCTCATACCCCAGTTCCTGCTCTTCTACAGGATCGGGTGGTACAACACCTACCTGCCGCTGTTCGTGCCGTCGTTCACAGGCAACGCGTTCTTCATCTTCCTGCTCCGCCAGTACATGCGCACGATCCCTCCCGAGCTGGACGAGGCGGCGCGCATAGACGGTGCCGGGTACTGGAGGACCTTCTGGCGGATCATCCTGCCGCTCTCCACCCCAGCGCTGACTGTCGTCGCGGTCTTCCAGGCCCTGTGGACCTGGAACGACTTCTTCGGCCCGCTGATCTACCTCTCGGACCCGGACAAGTTCACGGTCGCGCTGGGACTGGCAACGATGGTGCACAAGGTCGGCACGCAGTGGAACGAGATGATGGCGGCAAACCTGGTGGCGATCATCCCCGTGCTCGTGCTGTACTTCTTCGCGCAGGACAAGCTCATAGGCGGCATCGCCTCCGTCGGCCTGAAGGGATGAGAGCGTGACCCGGGCACGGCTGTCCGCGAGCGTGTGGGCCCTTGCCCTGGCCTGGGTGGTCCTGCTGGTCGCCTGCGGCCCGGCACGGCGGGTCGCGGTCGCGCCCGGTCCCAGCCCGACGTCCCCGGCGAGCGCACCCGCTCCCACGCCCTCGCTCCCACCCGGAGCGTTCGAGAACCCGGTGTACGACCACGACTTCCCGGACCCCTTCGTGCTCGAGGCGAACGGCACCTACTACGCCTACGCCACGAACTCCGGCGGCGTGAACGTCCAGACGCTGAGCTCGCGCGACCTCGTGCACTGGCACACGGTGGGGGACGCCATGCCGAGCCTCCCACCCTGGGCGCTGCCCGGCGACACCTGGGCTCCGGAGGTGCTGCGCCAGCCCGACGGGAAGTACGCCCTGTACTTCACCGCCGCCTCGCTCGAGCTCTCAGTGCAGTGCGTCGGCACCGCGACCAGCAGCTCGCCCACTGGCCCCTTCACAAGCAACGCCTCCAGGCCGCTCGTGTGCCAAACGGGGCAGGGCGGGTCCATAGACCCGAGCCCGTTCCGCGACCGCGACGGCAGGCTTTACCTGTACTGGAAGAACGACGGCAACTGCTGCGGGATGCCGACATACATCTACGTGCAGCGCCTGTCGGCCAACGGGCTGCGCCTGATCGGGCAGCGGCGGAGGATCGAGACCGCGGACGCGCCCTGGGAGGGCTCGCTCGTCGAGGCTCCGGAGATGCTCGAGCACGGCCGCGACTACTACCTGTTCTACTCCGCGAACGATTACGCCTCCGAGCAGTACGCCGTCGGATACGCGAGGTGCAAAGGTCCAACGGGACCCTGCAGGGACGCGCCCGAGAACCCCGTGCTGCACTCCGGGTGCGACGCCGCCGGGCCGGGGCACAACAGCTTCGCAAGGGATCCGCGTGGACGGCTGTGGATCGTGTACCACGCCTGGCCTCCGGATGCCATCGGCTCGATAGAGCCGGGACGCGTGCTGTGGATAGACAGGATCTCCTGGCGCGGGACCAGACCGGTCGTGCACGGTCCGACCTGCGGACCCCAGCCGATGCCCTGATTTGTGGGACATCACGATTCGAGAAAGGAGATGAGCCAGAGATGCCTTACGAGCTGATAGCCGTCGCGCCGCGGACTCCGGAGCTGCGATACTACGAGGAACCGGACCTTGGGCCGCGCCAGGTCCGGGTGCGCACCGAGCTCGCCTCGCCCAAGCACGGCACGGAGATGGTCGGCTATCGCGACGAGGCACCTGCCCGCCGCCCGTACGACCCCCTCTGGGGCTGCATGATGCCCCTCTCCGACGCCGAGACAGCCAGCGCGTTCCCGATGAGGCTGGGGAACATGGCGGTCGGGATCGTAACAGAGGTAGGGTCGGGAGCTACCCGATTCCGGGTAGGCGACAGGGTGTTCGGCCACCTGCCCATACGAGAGACGCACACCTTGGACGAGAGCGCGGTGGACCCGCTTCCGGAGGGAATCTCCCCGGTGGCCGCCGTGTGCCTCGACCCCGCGGTAATGGCGCTCGCGATCCGTGACGCGAACATACGGCTGGGCGACCACGTCGCGGTGTTCGGCATGGGAGCGATAGGGCTGATGGCGACCCAGCTCGCCCGCCTCGCGGGGGCGGGCAAGGTCATCGCGGTGGATCCCATACCCGCTCGCAGGGAGCTCGCTCTCCGGCTCGGAGCGGACGCCGCCCTGGACCCGCTTGCGGACGGAGGGGACGTGGGGCTCGCGATCCGGCAGATGACCGGGTGGAGCCGGGACGGGCGCGAATCGCGCCGCGAGGGCGAGCGGGTTGTCGGCGGCTACTGGGAGGTGCCCACACAGGTCGGCCAGCGCGGCGTGGACGTCGCCGTCGAGGTCAGCGGGAACGTTCGGGCGCTGCATCAGGCGATCCGCGCGACGCGGTTCGGCGGCACGATCTGCGCGCTCTCGTTCTACGGCAGGGACGCGGCGGGGCTGAGGCTGGGTGACGAATTCCACGTCAACCGCCAGCAGCTGATCTCCGCGCGCGTCGAGAGCCTGCCGCTCCGCGACGCGCCCGCCTGGGACCTGCGGCGCCTGGTCGAGCTCGCCCTGAGCTGGCTGCGCTCGGGCAGGCTGCGGGCCGACGGCATCCTGACCCCCATCGTGCCCTTCGCCGAGTGCGCGGAAGCCTATCGCCACATAGACGAGCACCCCGAAGATTCGGTGAAGCTGGGCGTTCGGTTCTAAGCTTCGGAGCCACCTCGTTTGGGTTCGACGATCACTTGAGGGCGCCGGCGGCGCGGAGGACGGTGATCTCGTCCCACGGCCTTCCGGCGATCTGGAGCCCCACCGGAAGACCCTCCACGTCGCCCACCGGCACACTCGCCGCGGGCCAGCCGAACGCGTTGAACGGACTCGTGAACCTCGTGTTCCCCGCCTCTCCGAGCCGAGGGGCGGTCGTGGGCGCCGTCGGCGTGGCCAGTACGTCCACGCGCTCGAACACCCCCTCGCACCTCTCCCGCAGCACGGAGCGCAGCCGCTGCGCGCTCAGGTACGAGTGCGCGCCGTAGGCGAAGCCCGCGAGCAGACGCGGGCGCGCGACGTCGCCGTAGTCGGAGTACCTCTTCCGCAGCCACCTCACGTGGAACGCCGACGCCTCCATCTGCAGGATCGCCGAGTTCACCGCGTACAGGCTCTCCAGCTCCGGCAGGTCGAGCTCCGCAAGCACGGCGCCCGCCCGCTCGAGGCGCTCGAGCCCCGCGCGGCACGCCGCCAACACGCCCGGGTCGGCGCCTGAGCCTTCATGTCC
>CADDYR010000119.1 GCA_902810765.1 Chloroflexota bacterium | reverse complement strand
AGCAGGAGAACGCCGTCGAGTACGCTCAGAGCGTCGTGGAGGAGCTCAAATCCCGAGGGCTGCGCGCGGACGCGGGGGTGGCACGGGGAGACGTGCCCCGGATAGCCGCCGAGACCGCCGCCCGCCCCGAGGTGAGCCTTGTGGCGATGGCCGGCCACGGGCGCTCCGGAATCGGGGCGCTGTGGGCCTCGAGCATCGGCAGCAGCATCCAGTCAAGACTGGGCAAGCCGATGCTGCTCGTCAACCCCGCCACACCGAGACGGGACTAGCAGCCCCCGCGCGACACCACCTGCTCGCAGTGCGAGGCGGGCATCACCTCGACGGAGCCCGCCTGAGCGAACGGCGCCATGTACTGGCTCACCTCCGCCTCGCCCGGGGCCTCCACGATCATGTACAGCGTGTGGGCACCGTTCACCACGGCATCTCCCAGGATGTTCACGCCATTCTGCTGTGCGTTCGCGGGCGACAGGTGCTGCAGCAGCATCGCCCCCATCCGCGGGTCCTGCGCGGGGCACGTCTCCGCGGAGTGCGCGTGTCTCACGACGAATAGAGCCATGGTTGCCGATCCTTTCACGAACACTCGATCGTCCGACCATGACTATACAGCAAGCGCCCGCCACAGCGCCTTCATCCGGAGGCTCCGGCCGTTGACGCGCTCTCGTGGCCAGTATATAATCCGCTGCGATCGTGAGCGAGCGTTCGCACGAGAGCGACGACCGGACACAGCGGCAGCCCTTCCCCGGAGCGTCCTACCTGTCCGCTCTGCTGATCGCGCTCGCGCTCGGCTCCCTCGTGTTCACCGCCACCAGCCGTCAAGGTCCGTCCGGGCAGGCGACGCGCCTTCTGGCGCCCACCGCGCGACCGACCCAGCCCCCTCCCACCGTGTACGTGGCGGGCGAGGTCAGGCGCCCGGGCGTGTACACTCTGCCCCGCGGCAGCCGGGTAAAGGACGCCGTGGATGCTGCTGGGGGTCTCACCGGCCGCGCCGACCCGCTCGCGATCAACCTGGCCGAGCGCCTTCACGATCAGATGAAGGTGGTCGTTCCGCCCAGGGGAGCGCTGGCCCGTCCCGATCCGAAGGCCAGCCCGAGTCGGGCCACGCCCTCCACGCCGAAGGTGGTCGACCTGAACACCGGAACGCAGCAGGAGCTCGAGTCACTCCCGGGCATCGGTCCCTCGAAGGCGCGCGCGATCATCGAGTACCGCACACAGAAGGGACCGTTCCGCACGCCGGCCGACGTCCAGAAAGTCCCCGGCATCGGGCCGAAGCTGTGGGAGCGCATCAGGCCCTACGTCAGGGTGTGATCCGGTGCTCGTGTTCCTCGCGCTCGCGGGCTGGCTGGCGGGGCTGCTCTTCGCCGAGCGTCACGCGCTCGAAACCTCTTCGCTGATCGGAGCCGCGGGCACGATGGTACTCGCGACGCTCGCGTCTAGGTCCGACCGCCGGGTGGTCGCCCTCGGCGTCGCCGCGACCGCGTTCCTGTTCGGCACCGCTCGCATGGACCACGCCCTCTCCAGCCCGCTCGCCGAGCTGCGATCCCGCCCCCAGGTCCGGGTGACGGGCATCGTGACAGGCCAGCCCGCCCCCGGCCTGTTCCTGCTCGAGGCCAGCGAGCCGGTACCCGGCAGAGCCCTGTTCGACTCCTTGCCGGGGAGCAAGCTCAGGTACGGCGACCTCGTGACCGTCACCGGCTCCCCGGCCGAGCCGTCCGGGCTCGAGCCTTACGTGGCGACGACGGCGAGGGCGAGCCTCGCATCGCTCGTGCTCCGGGACTCGCGGGCGAGCATACTTGCGTGGGATCGCGGAAGCCCCTTGGGCGAGGCGCTGTACAGGGCCCGCTTCCAGCTATCGGTCGTGCTCGAGCGACACCTGCCCAGGCAGTACGGACCGGTGGCGACGGGGCTCCTGCTCGGAGGCACCGAGGTGCTGGACCCCGACACGAAGGCCGCGTTCCGCGCCTCGGGCACGTCGCACATCCTCGCGGCCTCCGGCTACAATGTGACCGTGTTCGCGGGCGTGCTGCTCGCGCTCGCGATGCCCCTGCTCGGCAGGCGACGCGCGCTCCCGGTCGCCCTCGTCGCGATCCTGGTGTACGCCGGGCTCGCGGGATTCTCCGCCTCCGTGGTCCGCGCCGCGCTGATGGCGGGCATCGGGGTGGTCGGGACGTGGCTGGGCAGGCAGCGCGACGCGGGACGCGCGCTCGCTGCGGCCGCCATCCTGATGACCTTCTGGCAGCCGGGCACGGTCTTCGACGTCGGCGCTCAGCTCTCGTTCGCGGCGACCGCGGGGCTCTTGTGGATCGAGCCGATCGTAGCCCAGGCGCTCGGTTGGCTCTGGCGTCCGCTCGCGGAGGCCGCAGGCGTGACCCTCACCGCGCAGGTCGCGACCCTGCCCCTCGGCCTGTACTACTTCGAGAGCCTGCCCAGCTGGTCGGTGCTGGCAAACGTGATCGTGGCGCCGTTCGTCCCCGTGGCGATGGCGCTGTCGGCCGTCACCATCCTGGGCGGGCTGCTGTGGTACCCTCTCGGCAACCTGCTCGGCGCGGCGGACGCGCTCGCGCTCCGGATGATCGTCGGCACCGCGGGTGCGGTCGCATCGCTCCCAGGTGCGAGCCTCAGCACCGGGAGCATCGGCATCGCAACGCTCGCGGGCTACTACGCAGCCGTCGCCGCGGCGGTCGCGCTGTTCGGAGAGAATCTGCGAGCCGTGATCAGCGAGCTTCGCTCCCTGCGCTGAGGCGTGCCGCCCGCCTCTGCGGCGACTCCTCGGAGAGCTGCATCAGCTCTATGACGTTGCCGTCCGGATCGTGGATCCACGCCTGGAGGTTGCCGTCCCTGCCCATGGACACATCCCGATCTATCCCAACGCCCTCGGAGCGCAGACTCTCCAGAGTGGCCTCGATGTCGTCCACGACGAGGCACACGTGCCTGAAGCTCTGGTCGCTCGACTGCATCTCCTGCGTTCCGCCGGGGAAGAGCTCGAGGAATCGGTCGCCCGCGACGTGCAGGTACACCAGCATCAGCGAGCCGTCGTCGTGGTGCAGCCTGAACGCCTCCCGCAGCCCCAGCTTCGAGTAGAACCCGATGGACCCCTCGACGTCCCTCACGGAGAATGCGGCGTGTCCCAGATCCGTGACCATGTCTCGACTCCTTAGGATTACAGTCCTTCAATCTCTGACGAGCGGCAGCACGAGGCTGCGCGGCCCCGCCCTCGCGCGCGAGAGCTCCGTGCCCCGGATCGAGATGGCACACTTCTCGTACCGGCCCGGGTCGCACCTCCCGGCGAGCACGTCCCGGACCTCGACACAGGCGTAGCCCGCTCGCGCGAGCTCGCCGAGAGTGCGCTGGGCGCTGCGGAAGAGCACGACCCTGCCGGGAGCGACGGCGAGTGCGCTCGCGCCGCCCCACCACTGCTCCCTCCGCTGCGCGATCGGATCCTCTCCCCCGCACGGGACCACCCTGATGGCTCTCCCCAGCACCTCTCCCAGAGCGTCCAGCAGGTTGCCGGCCCGCCGCCAGGCCGGCTCCCTCCCCGGCTCGACCGTCACGGCGAGCACCTCCAGCGACTCGGGGCCGTTGCCGAACACGGACGGGGGGAACACCAGGGCCTCGTCGTCGCAGAGCATCGTGAACACCGTGTCCAGGTGCTCGTAGGGGCCCGGCAGGATCGCGACGACCACGTGCTGCGCGCGCGTGGCCCGGCGCGACAGGCTCTCTATCAGCCTGTCCACGGCCGCCGAATCGGTGCGCAGGCTCTTGCCCACCGCGATCACGTCCGGAGCCACCTGCAGGACGTTTCCTCCCTCGAGCGCGCACGCCTCGCCGGGGTCGTCGCGCGGCACGCCGTCCATCCAGTCGGTCCAGCTCGTGCCCGGGAGGCACGAGTGGCGGAGCGCGAACCTCCAGAGCAGGTTCTCGCGCCTGCGCGCGCGCATCGAGTTCCAGGCGAGGTACATCTCGTCGCCCACCACCGCCGCGACGTCGCGCACGAGCATCGTGTTCGGCAGGGGTGGCAGGTGGTACCTGCGCCCCTCGAGGTACTCGCCCACCCCCGAGTCCGGCACGCTCACGGGCAGCCCCGCCACGAGGAGACACGCGGAACGGCGCGCCTCGTCCTCCGAGGACACGTCCACCAGACGCAGCACTCGCTCCCGGGCGCGCGCTCCGAGCCCCTCGACGCGCGCAACCGTGTCGGCCAGGAGCGCTCGATCCAGCGAGCCCGCGTGCATCAGCGCCCGAGTCAGCAGGTCCTCGAAGTACAGCACCTCGACGCCGAACGCGTCCCGGAGCAGGGACACGAAGGCGTCGTGCTCCTCCTGAGCGTGGCGCTCGTACAGGATGTCGTTCAGCAGGAAGTCGCGGTAGTTGTCGGGTGCAACGTTCGAGAGCTCGCCACAGGGACGGTGGACGAGCACCCGCCTGAGCGCTCCCGTCTCGGAGCGAACGCGGGGCCCTGGCATGGCCCCTACATCACCTCGGGCGCGGCGATGCCGAGCAGGCGCAGCCCGTTCTCGAGCGTCACCTTCGTTGCGTACACCAGCGCGAGCCGGTAGTTGCGCAGCTCCTCCTCGGCGCGCAGCACGGGCGACTCCCTGTAGAAGTCGTTGAACACCCGCGCCAGGTTGTACACGTAGTTCACGACGTGCAGCGGCTTGTACTCCCGCGCGGCCCGCTCCACCGCCTCCGGAAGCCCCCCGATGGCCTCGAGGAGGTTCACCTCGACGGGGCTGACCTCGCCGGTGTGCAACTCGTCCCACCTGATCTCAGGAGCCTTCTCGAGGATCCGGCACGCCCGGGCGTGCGCGTATTGCACGTAGGGCGCGCTGAAGCCATCGAAGTCCAGCGCCTCCTCGCGGTCGAACACGAGCAGCTTCGTGTTGTCCCGGTCGAGCATGCCGAACTTCATCGAGCCGATGCTCACGTCCCTCGCGATCGCCAGGCGCTGCTCCTCCGGCATCTCGGGGTTCTTCTCGCTCACCGTGGAGATCGCCCGCTCGTACATGTCGCGCGCGAACTCGTCCAGGTTCACCGTGGCGCCCGAGCGGGAGGACATCGGCCCGGTCGCGAGCGTCACGTACTCGTACGGCACGTGAGCGCTCCGGGCGGCCTGCTCGTAGCCGAGGAGCTCGAGCACCTTGAACACCTGCTGGAAGTACAGCGACTGCCGGACGTCCACCACGTTGAGCGACCTGTCCACGTGGTACTGATCGAACTTCGCCCGCGTGAGCGCGAGCTCCTTCGTGAAGTACAGCGAGGTGCCGTCGCTGCGCTGAAGCAGCGCCGTGCGGTAGGTCTCCTTCTTCAGGCCGAGCTTCTCGTCGATCCGCACGACCGGGGCTCCCTCGTCGACCTCCGCGATGCCCTTCTCGAGCAGCTCCTGCACGACCCTCTTTCCGGGCTCCTCGCACTCGCTCTCGTAGAACCAGGCGTCGAACTCCACCCCCAGCTCCTCGAACAGCCTGTGCAGGTAGTCGAGGCTGAGCTTGCGGGTCCGCTCCCAGAGCGCGACTACCTCCGGATCGCGCCGGTCCCATCGGGCGAACAGCTCGCGGTACTCCCGCTCGTACTCGGGGTTCTCCTGGATCGCCCGGTTGGCCTCGACGTAGATGCGCTGGAGCCACCCGCCCACGTCGTCGTCCGGCCCCTCGCCGTCGTGCCACTTCGTGTACCCCCACAGCCACTTGATGACGTGAGCGCCGATGTCACCGATGTACGTGGCGCGGACGACGTCGTAGCCGTCGAAGGCCATGATGCGGGCCAGCGCGTCGCCGAGCGAGATATTCCGAAGGTGGCCTACGTGCCCCTCCTTGTGCGTGTTCAACTGGCCGTACTCGATCATCACGCTCCCGGTCTTGGGCTCGCCCCGCCCGTAGCTCTCGCCCGACTCGCACACGTCTCGGAGCAGGCGGCGCGCCACGTCGGCGGTGTCGAAGTACATATTCACGTAGCCGTTGACGGCCTGCACGTTCGAGAACAGCCCACGCTCCCGGAGGCGGTGGGCCACCTGCTCGGCCAGCGCCTGTGCGCGCTCGCGCGAGCGCGCCTCGACCAGCTTCCGCGCCTCCTTCTTCGAGAGCCCCTCGGGCACGGGCTCCTCGGCCGCCCCGTCGCGCGAGAGCTGCAGGCACACCGAGCTTGCCAGCCCCCACTCGCCGGAGAAGGGGATGCCGCGCAGGTCGAGCCTCGCCGGTGGCTCCTTGCCCAAGCCCCTCAGCGCCTCTACCAGAGCTTCCCTTGCCCGCTTCGCGTCCTGACTGAGTACCACTTGCCTTCCTATCCTCGCTTGGTCTCCTCGATTATACGGGACGCGCTGGAGGCTGGTGTAGCCGCGGGGCTGCGGAACGGCTCTTGCGGTCGCGCAGGAGCGGCGCATCACACCTGAGGAGGCGAGCATGTCCGGGCACGACACGGTCACACTGTTCATCAACGAGACGGCGACCTCCGACGCGGGCGGCGACCTCGAGAAGAACGTCGGCAACCTCGAGGGAGTGGAGTCGGTCGAGGTCGCGCCGCCGGAGCAGCACGGGATGGGGCGCGGCCCCTCGCTAACGAAGATGGTCACCATCACCTACGACCCGGACGCGACCACTCCGGACGCGCTGCGCGCCCGGCTGGAGGAGATGGGCTACGCCGTCACCGTCGTGAGCGACCAGGGCATATAGCCGCGTATGAAGGTGCTGCTTCAGAGGGTGAGCGAGGCGCGCGTCCTGGTGGACGGCGAGGTGGCGGGCGAGATCGGCCGCGGGCTGCTCCTGCTCGTGGGCGCGGCGCGGGGGGACACGAGCGAGGCGGCGAGGGAGCTCGCGGAGAAGTCGGCGCGGCTGCGTGTCTTCCCGTCGGAAGACGGCCGGTTCGACCTATCGCTGCTCGACGTCGGTGGCCAGGCGCTCGTCGTGTCCCAGTTCACGCTGCTTGCCGACACCCGCAGGGGGCGCAGGCCGAGCTTCACGGACGCCGCCGAGCCCGACCTTGCCGCCACGCTGATCGAGGAGTACGCCCGGGCGCTCGAGAGCCTGGGGATAACGGTAGGACGAGGGCGCTTCGGCGCTCACATGATGGTCGAGCTCGTCAACGACGGTCCGGTGACGATAATGCTCGATGGGTAGGAGGCCGGCGCCCTCAGCCCGCTAGAAGCGGTCGGACGACGAGTACCTCCTCATCCGAACCGTCTCGTAACACGTGGAACAGTACACCGGCCTGTCCTCACGAGGGATGAACGGGACGCGCGCGACGCCGCCGCACATCGCGCAGGTGACCTCGTGCATCGGCCTCGTGCCGTCGGCGGCCAGGCCATCGCGCTGCGCCCGGCGCGCCGCTCTGCAGGTCGGGCAGCGAGCGGGCTCGTTCGAGAGCCCCTTGCTCGCGTAGAACTCCTGCTCTCCCGCGGTGAACGTGAAACGAGCCCCGCAGTCACGGCAGGTGAGCATCTTGTCCTGATAGACCATCGCCATGTGTGCCTCCTGGACACTGGAAAACGTGACTACCCGGAGCGGCCGCGCCACCGTCCGCAGCGCCGTGGTCGGGGAAACGAGAGGGCCAATCGGAGGTGGGGGGCACCCCCGGGCCCGTGCCAGCGCAAGAGGGGTCCGCCGGGTGAGCCCGGGGTAGGTCCCGCAAGCGGATCGAGCGCCGATGGTAGTACTGCCACGTCCGTGTGTTCCCCTGCCGCGACGCGAGCCGGTGCAGCGCCGCATCGCTCCTACTCACCAAGATTACACACCGAAGGTAAAACCCAGGTAAAAATCCAGGTTAACGTTTGGTCAATAAACCGGAGGTACGACGCAGGGGCGTCGTAGCGAGCGGCGCGGGCCGGGGGACGGCGTCGCGCGACGCGCGTTGTTATAATCAACATGTATGGTATCTGGGAGTCGTGGATTGGGCTATCCCTCGATGCTTGCCTTTCTGTGGAAACCGGGCAAGATGACGCTTAGCCGGCTCAAGTGGATCACCGTCGCCGCACCCGTCCTGTTCTTCGGTTTTCTGGCGTTCCTCGACCGGATGATCCCCTTGATGACGCATCCCTGGCTGGGCTACGTGCTCACCGGGCTCCTGGTGCTCGTGCTCGCCCTCTTCTTCTCCGAGGCCGTGTTCGGCATCATCGGCCGCCTGCAGGCCGGGCTGGCTCAGCAGAACAGGGAGCTCTTGGCCCTGCACCAGGCCGGGCTCGACATTGCCGGAGAGCTGAGGGTCGAGGTGGTCCTGCAGAAGATCGTGGATCAGGCGAGGGAGCTGGTTGGGGCCCGCTACGGCGCGCTGCTCGTGCCGGGGCAGGACGGCGGCACCGAGGCTTTCCTGACATCGGGCATCTCGACCGACGACTCGAAGGTGCTGCCCAGCCCACCGGGGGGAGACGAGCTCCTCGGGCTCGTCGCGAAGGGCCAGACGCTCCGCCTCTCGGGGAAGATCCACGTCTCCAGCCGGATGGGCATCCCGGCCGACAACTCCCCGGTGTACTCGCTGCTTGCCGCGCCCATACTCTCCGGGGGGCGCGTCCTCGGCCTGCTGTACCTGCTCGAGAAGGAGACCGCGTCCGAGTTCAGCCTCGACGACGAGGAGACTCTCGTGCGCTTCGCGACCCAGGCCGCGCTGGCGATCGAGAACGCCCGGCTGCACCGAAGGGTAAGGGAGCTGGCGATCACCGAGGAGCGGCAGAGGATCGCGCGGGAGATGCACGACAGCCTCGCGCAGGTGCTCGGCTACGTCAACACGAAGGCGCAGGCGAGCCTGGAGCTGCTGAGGGCGGGGCAGGACGAGCGGGCCGCCGCCCAGATCGCCCAGCTCGCGGAGGCGGCGCGCACCGCATACGCCGACGTGCGGGAGGACATCCTCGGGCTGCGCACCAGCCTGAGCCAGGAGCGCGACTTCGTCGAGACCCTTCGCGACTACCTCGTCCGGTGGCAGGAGCAGAGCCAGGTGCCCGTCGAGCTCGAGCTGCCCACGCCCGCGCCCCAGATCAAGCCCGCCGCCGAGCTGCAGCTCATACGCATCGTCCAGGAGGCGCTCGCGAACGTCCGCAAGCACGCCGCCGCCCGACACGCCTGGGTGCGCATAGCCTCGCGCAACGGGCAGGTGGAGGTGGTGGTCGAGGACGACGGCAGCGGGTTCGACCCCTCGGCCCTCGGTCGCGGGACCTTCCCCCGCTTCGGTCTGGCGACGATGCGGGAGCGCGTGGAGTCTGTGGGCGGCGACCTCGAGATAGACTCTGCCCCCGGGAAGGGCACGAGGGTGGTCGTCCGGCTCCCGGCCGACACCGCCCAGGCGCAGGCCGCAGGAGATCCGTATGCGCGTGCTCATCGCTGACGACCACGCCCTCTTCCGCGACGGCCTACGGAGCCTCCTAGAGGCTCGAGGGGTGGAGATTGTGGGAGAGGCACGCAACGGACTGGAGGCGGTCGAGCTCGCGCGCGACCAGCGCCCAGACGTAGTGCTCATGGACCTCACGATGCCCGAGATGAACGGACTTGCGGCCACGCGCCTCATCAGCGCCGAGGTGCCGGAGGTGAAGGTGGTCGTGCTCACCGCTTCCGAGGACGACTCGGACCTGTTCGACGCGATCAAGTCCGGCGCGCAGGGGTACCTGTTCAAGAACCTGGAGTCCAGCGAGTTCTTCATCCTGCTGGAGGGAGTGGCGCGTGGAGAGCCCGCGCTGACCCCCGGGCTGGCCCGCAAGCTGCTCGGCGAGTTCGCCAACCCCGCGCCCAGCAGGCCGCCCCAGGGCCCGGAGACCCTGACCGAGCGCGAGCGCGAGGTGCTCGAGCTGCTCGTCAAGGGAGTGACCTCGAACCGGGACCTCGCCGAGAGGCTCTCGGTGAGCGAGAACACCGTCAAGTACCATCTCAGGAACATCCTCGATAAGCTGCACCTGCAGAACCGCGCGCAGGTCGTGGGCTACGCCCTCAGGCACGGCCTCGTGGACCAGCCCCGCGAGCGCCCCTGACAACCCCCCACCCCATCAGACAGGTATACCACGAGCTCCCCTACCCGTCGGGGTAGCTCCAAAACCACCCTCGTGGACGTGGCCGTGCGCTTGCATTGGGCTCTATGCTGGAGGTACCGGGTCAGCTGGAGTTCCGGAAGGATCGAGCGATGGCGTTGCGAGCGGAGACCGACGTGGAAGCCCTCGCAGGGCAGTTCGAGTTCGACGATAGCCCCAGGACGGAGATCGCTCCCTGGGACGAGGACCTGATCGGCGTCTACCTGCAGGACATCGGCACGGTGCCCCTGCTCACCGCCGAGCAGGAGATCGAGCTCGGCCGGAGGATAGACGCGGGCAAGAGCGCGCGCAGACGGCTCGAGCAGAAGCCTTCCGAGGCGCAGCGCGCGGAGCTGCTTCTGCTGATCCAGCAGGGCGAGGAAGCCCGCAGGCAGATGATCGAGAGCAACCTCCGGCTTGTGGTCTCGATCGCGCGCAGGTATAGCGGCCGCGGCATGGCGCTCTCCGACCTGATCGAGGAGGGCAACATCGGCCTGATGCGCGCGGCGGAGAAGTACGACTACCGCAAGGGCTTCCGCTTCTCCACCTACGCCACCTGGTGGATACGTCAGGCCATAATCCGAGCCATCTCCTGCCAGTCCAGGGTCGTGAGGCTTCCCGTGCACGTCTCGGAGATCATGAGCCAGATGTCCAAGGCGTCGCACCGCCTCACGCAGGAGCTCGGGCGCGAGCCCACCAGCGCCGAGATCGCCACCGAGGTCCACATGGAGCCGGAGCGCGTCCGCGAAATCCTCAGAGCGTGCCAGCAGATGATCTCCCTCGAGCACCAGTACGACGGAGACGGGGACAGCACCGTGGCCGAGATGGTGGAGGACAGCTCGAGCGACTCGCCCGCGGAGCAGGCTTCGCGCCGCGTGCTCCAGGAGCAGGTGCACAGCGCGCTCAAGGAGCTCTCCGCCCGGGAGCGCGACGTGATCCTGATGCGCTACGGCCTGCTGGACGGCCGCAACCACACGCTCGAGGAGATCGGGAAGGCGCTGGGGCTCACGCGCGAGCGCATCCGGCAGATCGAGAAGGAGGCCATCGAGAGGCTCAGGAACCTCGAGAGGTCGGAGTCGCTGCGGGCGTTCATGGCGTAGGCGTGCCGGGCGGTACTGGCCCGACGACCCTTGCGCTCCTCGCGTACACGATCACGTCGTGGAACACCTGTCCCCGCCGGTCGCGCACCGTCGTGCCTCCGGTGATCCTGCCCAGGACCTCCACGCTCTCTCCCGGCATCAGCCCCCGCAGCCGCCTCCCCCGCACGAACACCCCGGTCTTGAGCGCAGAGTCCTCGGGGTACACGAGCATCTGGAAGAACGTGCCCCTCCTCGTCAGCGTTACGTCGTTCAGCACGATGCCCACGAGGTCCACCTTCTCGCCTTCGTAGGCATTCGGGGCTCGATAGACGGCGCGGTAGTTGCCCGGCGTGAGCACGCCGCCCGCGATCGGGATGGGGGTGACGACGCGGGTGGGCGCGCTCCCGGAGCTAAGCATCTGCGGTTCTGCGCTCGTGGGCCCGCACGCGGCGAGGAGGACCAAAGATATCAGGCACGCCGCGAGCCAGCAGCGTCCTGAGGCAGTCATGTCATCTCCTCGCAAGTCCGCCGACGCCCGTTCCACATGAGCGCCTCCCGACCGTCATTGGGAGCCGGGCTCGTCATCTCGAGCCTCCAAGCCTCGTCATCCGAAGCCATCCACCCTTGGCGTCCTGATGCCACCTGTCCTTGCCATCCCGAGCCGCCTACCCTTGCCATCCCGAGCCGCCCGCCCTTGTCGTTCTGAGCTACCCACCCTCCCTTGTCATCCTGATTGGCGTTTAGACAAAGGGAGCCGCTGGAGGTGATCCAGCGGCTCGATTGGGGTATCCTACGGGTGCTTACAACCTTGGGAGGTACCCCGATGGATA
>CADDYR010000118.1 GCA_902810765.1 Chloroflexota bacterium | reverse complement strand
GGTGCGCAGCACCACGCCCAGCACCTCCCCGCCCCTCTCGATGCGCCGCAAGTCCCCGCGCTCCGGCCCCGGCTCGATCCCCTTGCCGACGAGCGGGCTCTTGGCCACCCCGATCGTCGGCACGCCCAGCGCCACTCCGACGTGGCAGGCGAGCCCGAACCTGCGCGGGTGCAGCAGCCCCTGGCCGTCGAGCATCAGCACGTCGGGCCTGACCCCGAGCTCGTCGTAGGCCGCGAGCACGGCCGGGGCCTCGCGAAAGGACAGCAGACCCGGCACGTAGGGAAACTCGAGAGGAAGCTCCGCCACCGCCTCGTCCACCGTCTCGAGAGTCTCGACGTCGACGACCACCGCGGCGGCCCTCGCCGACGTCCTGGTCGAGAGGTCGAAGCCCGCGACCGTGCGGACCTCGCCCTGCAAGGGAGCCTGCCGCACGAGGCCGGCGAGTCGCTTCTGCAGCCGCACGGCCTCCTCCGGAGTCACGTCGAACCTGCGCACGTCGTCCTCGCTCATCCCAGCCCGCCTTTCCGGAACGCTCTGTTATTATAGTAGTGAGGCTGCCCGTCAGGCGGCCGGGGCAGGAGGAGAGCGGCTTGCTGATCCACGCCTCGTGGGATCCGATCATATTCCAGTGGGGACCGTTCACGCTCGGGTGGCACGGCGTGTTCACGGCGCTCGCGGTGATCGTCGCGATATGGTTCGGAGTGCGGCTGTCCGAGCGGATCGGCGTGCCGGGCTCCGCGCTCGAGCCCGCGATCATCGCCCTGCTCGTGGGCGGGGTTATCGGCGCACGCGTGCTGCACATCCTGGACCACCTGCCGTACTACCTCGCACACCCGGCAGAGATGGTCCAGGTGTGGAACGGCGGCATCGCGGTGTACGGCGCGTTCATCGGCGGCATCGTCGGCGGCATCATCGCCGTATGGGGCAAGGGGCTGCCGATCTGGCGGCTGCTCGACGTCGCCGCCCCCTCGATGCTCATAGGCCAGGCGATCGGGAGACTGGGGTGCTTCTCGAACGGCGACGCCTGGGGTGCGCCGACGGGCGGCAGCTGGGGTGTAGTGTACGAGAACCCGAACGACCTCCTGCCCGCGAACCTCATCGGTGTGCCGACCCACCCGTACCCCCTGTACGAGATCGCCGCCGACCTGGCCCTGCTCGCGATCCTGTGGCTCATCTGGGGGCGCGTGAAGGCGCCGGGCGCGAAGTTCGCGATCGCGGCGGTCGGCTACGCGGCGATCCGCTTCTTCCTCACGTTCTTCCGTCAGGAGCCGATCCTGTTCCTTGGGCTGCAGGAGGCGCAGGTGTTCGCGATCATCACGGGGATCGTCGGCTTCGGCCTGCTGTGGTTCAGGCTCTCACGAGCGCCAGTAGCGTCCGAGCCAGCCTATCAGCCCAGCACCGAGAGCTCTCCCGAGACCCGGCCTCAGTCCTGAGCCCGACCCTCCAGCTGGCGCGCTAGCGCTCGCGGCCACCCGGCGTGCCGGCAGATACTCGACAGCCCACACCCGTAATAAAGACGATGACCTGGTATTGGCACTATACAGTGTAACCGTGGTGCGCGGGCGGGAGAGATACGGGCAATGCGGGGGAAGCCGGTGCGAGAGCTCGTGGTCAGGTCCGGGCGGGGAGATGTGGACGCCTTCGCGGAGATCGTCCGGAGATACCAGGACGCGGCGTTCGGATACGCCTACTCCGTCCTCCGCGACTTCCACCTCGCACAGGACGTGACGCAGGAGGCGTTCGTCGCAGCCTACTTCGGCCTGGACAGGCTCTCGGACCCGGCGAGGTTCCCCTCCTGGCTGCGAGGGATCGTGCGTCACGAGTGCGGGCGCGTGCTCAGAGCACGGAGACACCTGACCGTGCCGCTCGAGGACGACGTACCCGTGGCCGAGCCCTCCCCCGGCCCGGAGCAGCTGGCGCTGGAGCGCGACGCCGCGGACGCTGTGCTCTCCCGAGTCTCCTCCCTGCCCCGTGACTTGCGGGAGGTCACGATCCTCCACTACTTCGGTCAGCGCTCGCACAGGGAGATCGCCGCCTTCCTGGACCTGCCCGCGACGACCGTGAACAACAGGCTGCACGCGGCGAGGCAGAAGCTGAGAGAGGAGTTGCTCGAGATGGCGAGAGAACAGTACGGCAGGCGGGGCCTGCCCGAGGACTTCCCCCAGAGGGTGGGGCGGGTCGTGCGCGCTCGCGGCGCCGTCGTGGACGCTCAGTTCGAGCGCGAGGAGGTGCCGGAGATCCTGACGCGCCTGGCGGTCGTAACCGGGGAAGGCCGCCCCGGCCCGGCGCTCGAGGTGGTGCAGCTGCTCGGAGGCGGGGCGGTGCGGGCCGCGATGTCCTCGCCCGAAGGGCAGCTCGCGCCCGGAGAGAGCGTCGCTGACACCGGGGCGCCAGCGGGCACATCACTCGCGCCCGAGGCTCTGAGGCAGGTCGTGGAGGCGCTGTCCCCGGCCGCGACCCCTCCTCGCCTCGTGGAGACCGGGATCAAGGCGCTCGACCTGCTGTGCCCGCTGCCGGACGGCGGCAGGGTGGCGTTCTTCGGCTATCCGGGCGAGGGCAGGATGGTGCTCGTTGGGGAGCTGGTGCACAGGCTGAGGGGCCTCTCGAGCCCGCTGTCCATCGTGCTGCCGGTCGCCCCAGGCTCGGAGGTCGCGGTCGTGCGGGAATCGTTCGCCTCGGGCGAGGTCCCGGTGTACTCCGACCTCGTGCAGGCGATCTATACTCCCGCGTCCGCGCAGCCGCTCGAGCTCGCGTCGCTCTTCGATGCGGTCGTCGTCTTCTCGCGCGACCTCGCGAAGGCGGGCGCCTACCCGGCCGTGGACACGCTGCGCTCCGGCTCGCGGCTGCTCGCGCCGGAGGTGGTGGGGGAGGAGCACTGCCGGGTGGCGCGCGAGGTGCGCTCGCTGCTGTGGCGGGCCGCGGAGATCGAGTCCCGCGTGTTCGAGCGCGAACGGCTCACCGAGGAGGAGCAGTTGGTCGTTGCCCGCGCCCGAAGGGCTCGGAGCTTCCTGAGCCAGCCGCTGTTCGTCGCCGAGCCGTTCACCGGCAGGCCGGGGGAGTCCGTGGGGCGCGAGGGGACGGTGACGGCCTTCCGCGAGATCCTCGAGGGCCGTTACGACGACGTGCCCGCCGAGTCGCTCTACATGTGCGGGGGCATCGAGCAGGTGGAGCGCTAGCGCCGGTGCCGCGAACGGGGCGGCAACATCGGCCGCCCCTCACTTCCCATAGCTCTCCGCGAGGCGGATGCGCTCCGAGATCGTCGGGTGGCTGTGCAGCAGATATCGCACGGCCGCGGGAGGGTCGGGGTCCACCAGGTTCGTGCGCTGGAGCTGACGCATCGCCCCGATGAAAGCCCTCGGGTTGCGGGTGACGCGCAGCGCGTATCTGTCGGCAGAGCGCTCGAGGGCGCGGACGACCGCGTTCACGGCGGGCAGGCCGGCGAGGGAGAAGGCGCTCGAGATGAGCGACACGAGCGGGAGCGTGCGCACGTCGCCCAGCTCCCTCGCGCCCGTGCGGTGGCTCGTGAGGCGCGTGGCGAGGGAGAACGCGCGGTCGAGCGCGTACGAGCCCGCGAACGTCGCGACGGCTGCCATGCCGACGAGCTTCCAGTTGTCGCGATGGACCTGGTGAGCCAGCTCGTGCGCAACGACCACCTCGACCTCCTCCGGAGTGAAGCTCGACAGCAGGGTGTCTCCCAGGACGATACGCTTCGTCCGCCCGATCCCTGTGAAGAACGCGTTCGCCTTCGTCGTCTGGCGGCTCATGTCCATCCGCATCACCCGTGATACCCTGACGCCCTCGCGCCCGGCGAGCTCCCGGATGCACCGCTCTAGGTCGGCGTCCTCGATGGGCTCGAACCTGTTGAAGATCGGGGCTATCAGCACGGGATAGAGCCCCGCCGCGAGCACGGTGAAGGGGAGGGCGGCGACCGACGCCACGATCCACCACCTGTCGGGCCAGCGCCGGACGATCCAGTAGAAGCCGGTGAGCGTGGGCGTCCCGAGGACGGTGGCGACCGCGAGCCCCTTTACCGCGTCCGCGGCCCAGCCCGCCGGGCTCTGCTTCGTCAGGCCGTATCGCCGCTCGACGACGTAGCCGCTGTAGACCGCGAGCGGCAGTCCGAGCGCCCACTCGAGCCCGGACCACGCCAGGACGAAGGCGGGCGTCTGGAGCCTGGTGGGCACCCGCCGCTCGATCGCGTCGTACAGGCGCGCTGGCGCGCCGGAGGATACGGCGGCCACTCCGAACCCCAGGTTCCAGGCGGTGGAGGCTAGCCATAGCCTCACTCGCTCCCGGCTGTACCGCACCGCACGCTCGGACGCCCCCTCATCCCCGGAGCCATCCTCGAGGCCGAGGGCTCCGTGGAGCAGGGTGGACCACGCGCGCGCCTTTCTGTCCGGCATACCGAGCTCCTTTCCGCCTCAGGCGTATTATATATCCCTGACAGCCATTGGCACATCGGTTGCGTGTTGAGTATGTCACGGCTCGGAGAGCCGAGCTCGAGTAGTAGCCGATCCCGAGCTCAGGGAAGGAGGCGAGCGACAATGGGTATGGACATTCGTCAGGTGCAGACGGGATGGGACGTCTATGGTACCGACGGCGACAAGCTGGGCACTGTCGACGAGGTGGGCCCGAACTACGTGCTCGTGAAGAAGGGGCTGATCTTTCGCAAGGACGTGTACGTGCCCGTAACCGCGATCGCGAGCGCCGGGGATGGGAGGGTGACACTCGCGATGACTAAAGATGTGGCCTCTGAACAGGACTGGGACCAGCCGCCGGCCACGGAGGTGGGCAACCCGGCGATGAGCCCGACCACGAGCCAGGAAGACACGTCCGACTACGAGCTGACCCAGAACCAGCGCGCGGAATCTCCCCAGACGGTCGAGGAGACGCCCGCGGAGCAGGAGGAGGGCAGCGAGCGGCCGAGGATGGAGCGCGGCACAGGAGGGGTCGAGCCGCGTGGCCCGGCGCCCGGCTCGATGCCGGTTGGTGGGGCGACCGGCCCCGTGACCTCCAGCAGTGTCCAGCCCCAAGACACTTCTCCTCAGACCACGCCCGCGGGCAGCCCGCCGAGCAGCTACACCGCTCCAGAGGGAGCGGGGGTGCCGAGCGAGCCGATGGAGGGCGAGAGCTCGGAGTACGTGCCCACGGAGGGCCAGGGCGTTACCCCCTCGGAGACCCAGGCCGAGACCACCGACACGGGCTACAGCGCGACCGAGCGGACGGACACCGGAGCCGAGGAGAGGCCGCCCGGCCCCGCCGACAGGGCCTACTCGACCACCCACAGACCACCGCCGCGATCGTACACGCAGACGACTTCCGATACGGGCTACGCCGAGTCCGAGACCGAGAAGTTCGTGACGGAGCAGCCGCCGAGGCAGGTGGGCGAGGAGCCGACCCGCGCCCCGATGGACGAGACCAACCCCGTGCTTGAGCCCGAGGAGACCGAGCGGGCTCAGGACGAGTCCTCGGACCTGCCCGAGGGCACCCTCCTCAGGCCCGAGACCCCGCCCGAGGACACCCAACAGTCCGGCCAGGAGTAACCTCGGAGTCGTGGCGGCGCGCGCCGCCACGACTCCATATCCCCCTTTCGACGATGGCAGCTCAGGACCCCGAGGGGTGGTGATGGCGCACCTGTCGGGACGCCTAGTGATCTATCATGTGTACATGTGCACGACGCGAGGTCCAGGGGGATGAGCTGATGAGCACGGCGAGGGAGGAGAAGCGGCTACTGACCGCGGAGGACTTGTGGGAGATGCCCGAGGTTCCCGGCAAGGTTCTCGAGCTGGTGGACGGGGAGGTGGTCGAGGTGCCGGGAGCTACCGGCCTGCATGGACGGATCGTCAGGACCGTGCTGCTGTTGCTGCACAGGTTCGTGTCCGGGCGCGACCTCGGAGAGGTGTTCGGAGACGGCGTCGGCTACGTCCTCCGACGCAATCCCGACCTGGTGAGGATACCGGACGTGTCCTTCCTCTCGCGCGAGCGGATGCCGGAGGAGGGTATCACCGACGAGGGCTACGTGCCCGTGCCTCCGGACCTCGCGGTGGAGATCATCTCGGTGGGTGATCGGGCGGACGACGTTCGCGAGAAGGTGGACGAGTATCTGGAAGCGGGCGTCGGGGTGGTGTGGGTAGTGTGGCCGAGGCGCCGTTCGGTCAGCGTCCACAGACGCGGACAGCCCACCCTTGAGCTCGGGCCCGACGACGAGCTGGAGGGCGGAGAGGTGCTGCCGGGATTCCGAGCGAGGGTGAGCGACCTGTTCGAGGTCGCTTGAGTGCGCCCGCCGCCCACCGGTCCGTGAAACTCCGAGCTGCTCGACGGCCAAGTCCACGCACGGCTGTCGAACTGACCCAGGGTGCGTGCTAAGCAAAGTCCATCAGATTCATCGCTGCGCGCAGGATGACGATCGGTAGGTGTCTCCCCCCGGAGCCCGAGTGACGTCCTACACGGCCGGACGACACACCCTGCAGGGACGATAGCCGCTGGCCGCCGCCTCCAGCGCCGAGGCGAAGGGGACCAGATGGCGTTCCGAGATGCGTCGGGCGTTGCGACAGGTGGGGAAGCAGTAGATCCGGGTGGTATCGCTGCCCACGAAGCGCACGCCGGAGCGCGCGAGGCGCTCGAGCTCGTCCGGATCGGCGCCCTCCGCCTCGAGCGCCCGCCGCTTGGCCTCCCCCCCGAACACGTAGCCGTTGAGGTGCCCGTCGCTCCTGATGACTCTGTGGCAGGGGACGAGGAGCGGGATCGGGTTGTTGCCGAGAGCCGCCCCCACCGCCCTCGCCGCTCGGGGTCTGCCGATCTCGCGCGCCAGCCAGGAGTAGGTTCGCACCTCCCCGCGGGGGACCTCGCGTGCCTTCGAGAGCACCGCCCGCTCGAACTCGGATAGCTCCCGCAGGTCGAGCCGCAGCCCTGCCCGGACGTCGCCGGCCAGCTGCCGCTCGATCGCGAGGGCGAGGTCTCGCGGCAGCCGCTCCAGATTCCGAGCCGGGCGGCCGAAGCGCGAGCGGAAGCTCGACTCGAACGCGTCGTGATCTCCGGCCAGCCTGACGAAGGAGATCCCCTCGCGGTTGTAGGCGACGAACACCGGCCCTATCGGGCTGTCCGTGGGGGCGTAGGCGTCGGCGAGCCCCGCTCCGGCGAGCACCACGGGGAGCACCGAGGCGGGAGCCCTCACTGCCCGATGCCTGCTAAGCTCGCGGATAAGCGCCTCGCTCGCGGCGTCTTCCGCGGAGTCCATCCGTCCGTTCGTGTACCTCGTGTCCATCTCATATCACCTCGTCAGTACGTCTGTCGCCTATCGCGTCGCGCAGCAGCCGCAGGCCGCGGTGCACGTCCGACTTCACCGTGCCCACCTTGCGGCCGAGCACCTCTGCCGCCTCCTCGTACGCCAGCCCCTCCACGTGCCGCAGCACGACGGCCTCCCGGTAGCGAGCCGGCAGCCCCGCGAGCAGGGCATCCAGCTCGCGCCGCCTCTCGGCCCCCTCGTACACCGAGTCGGGTCGCTCCGCGGAGTCCGCCTCGGGCTCGGGTAGAGCGGTATCGCCGTCCGGCCCCTCGAGCGGCACGAGTCTCGGGCGCACGCCGCGAGCCCGGTTGCGGGCGACGTTGAGGGTTATCCGATACAGCCACGCCCGCAGCGCAAGCTCCCGCACCCGGGTCGGCTCGTACCGGCCGAGAGCGCCGTAAGCCCGGATGAGCGCGTCCTGCACTACCTCCTCGGCGTCCCGAGGATCGCCCGTGTAGCTCAGCGCGAAGCGGTACAGCCTGTCCTGATACTCCAGCACCAGCCGCTCGAAGGCGCCGTTCAGGTCGGCGGCCAGCTCCTGTCTCAGGTCTTCCCTCTGCGAGTCTCCCTGCAAGCCTGCCTCCATTGTGTGGCCGCCCTTCGGCGACGCCCCGCGGCTCTGCCGCGCTCGGCTACTCAAACACACCTCGTGCCTCTCTGGTTGCATTCCGATCGTATCATCGAGCGCGTGCAACCAAAGCTGGTTGAGACGTGTTCATGATTGTGGAGACAGGAGGCGAATGGATATGGATACGAGCGCGAACAGCGCCGCGGAGCAGATCTACCAAGCCGTCCGGCGGATACCGGGCGGCTCGGTAGCCACCTACGGGGACGTCGCGGCGATCGTCGGCGGCGGATGCGACGCGCGCACGGTCGGCGAAGCACTCCGCGACCTGCCGAGGGAGCGGTTAGGAGAGGTCCCGTGGCACCGCGTCATCAACAGCTCGGGGCGCATCAGCACCCGGGGCCCGCGCCAGCGCGCGCTGCTGGAGGCGGAGGGGATAGCGTTCGACGAGCGCGGCCGTGTTGATCTGGCGCGCTACCGCTGGGACGCCGCCCGGGCGGGGCAGCGGCGGGAGAGGCAGGAGCAGCCGCGGCTGTTCGAGGACCAGTGATGGGGGGCGACGAAGCGGCCGCCCTTCCGATCTGGGGTGCTCGGCGAGCGCGACCGAAACGCTGCGAGTAGTGGGCAGCCTCGTGCTCGACAACTACTACCGCCCTCCGGTTGTGCTCGCGAAGGAGGCGGCGACGCTCGACCTCCTGTCGGACGGACGGTTCGAGGGGCGGGGCCAAAGAGCCTTCCGTACCCCTCAGTGAAAGGCACCTTTCGTTGTCTTCGTAGGGAGGTATTGACGTAGCCTCTTAGGAGTGTTATAGTCCATCCTGGATGGGATTGGCAATGCGCTTAGTCCCCGCTTTTCTTGGCACCCCTACATAAGGCGACCATGGCACCCAGTATTCCCTCGGTGAGGACGCATCAGGAGTCATAACATATGGCTCCCCCGTTTACAAGGAGTGCTACCGATGGTCAAGCCGCGACTTCTCTCCGTCGTCCTCGTGTCGGTCGTTGTCCTAGTGGGCGCTCTGTTTCCTCCGTACAGGACGGCATTGGCCGTCGACTGCTCGAACCTCATTAGACTTGGCCTTAACGGTCATTACTCTCAGTCAAACTTCGGGACGCACGCCGACATCGAGTTCAGCAGTCCCCCACAATGCAACCCTCTAGACACATCCGCCGAAGTTGAGGATTACTACAGCGGTGATTCTCGATACTACATTCAGGTGGGCTATGACAATTGGGGCGGTACGGATGGCGTAAACGCCTACATGCAGTGGACAGACCAGTACCTGAATGGTCCCTACGTGCGAGAGGCAAACGTCGCGCAGGACGGTGAGGTGAGGAAGTTCGAGGCGATCAGGGACTTTACCTACTCCTCGGTCGTCTGGACAGGGCAGTTCTACAGCCCGGATGGGACGAAGTACCAAATATATGCGGCCAAGAACATGGCCTATACCAAGGATCGGGTGATAATCAGGCCGTTCTATCTCTATAGCGGGGATCAACTCTGGGGCAGTTCCGGGGATCACGCGCTCTTCGACAACTTTGGATGGCGCGACTCGAACAAGGTCTGGCACAGTCATAGCGCCACCTGCGAGAACAGCCCGCCGATCAGCTATTACCACATTAGCTGCACCGACGGTGCGGCGGTCAGCTCGTTCAACACGTGGGATAGCCGGCGCTAGTGCCGGAAAGGAGAGGAGAGCGATGAGACGATTGATACTGGCTCTGGGCTCAACGGTGCTCGTGCTTAGCACGCTCGCAGCCCTCTTCGTCCTCGGCGTACCCGGTTTGGCGGGGGGCGCTCAGGGAGCCGTCCGTGGTGCTCCGAGAACCACACCACAGGTTCCGGCGCTTCTCGAGGAGGATGTGGCGCTCGCGGTGCCCACTACACCCTCGGCGATCACGAGCGACCAAGCGATTGCCACAGCGAATCGCGTCGTAGCCCACAATACGACTTCAATCAACAGCACTCCGCACGCGTCCTACTGGCTGGCTACGGAACTGGACCTGCGGGGCAAGGGGTATGCGAACGCCCTCGATAACACCCCCATCTGGATCGTCACTTACGATGACGTGACGATGAAGTATAGGGAGGTTATCGAGTCCGAGAGCAACTCACAGACCGTCGTGCGGACGGCTCCCGGACAAGCGGATGTGTATATAGATGCCCAAACGGGACGCTGGCTCTTCTCATCTGTGTTTCCGGCAAGCGCTCCGAGAACGCCGGCCACTCTGACACAGGCAGGCAATTAAGAGAACTGAAACGGCGAGGGCCGGGGGCACGAGGGATGGATCACTCAGCCGAATCCTTCCCTCGTGAGGACCGGCGGCGTGTATCTCCCTGTTGAGCCGTCATCAGGATCGCGACGAGCATGTCCAGGGTGGTGATGGGCAGGCTCGTGTGCTCCCAGCACAAGGGGCGCAGAGCCCGGCGGGGAACACGGGCTTGTCTCAGATGCGGAACGTCTCGAAGAGGCGCTTGTCGGCCTCTCCCGCGACGCTCGCGGCGACCTCGATGTACGGCTCGAGCCCGGAGCCCCTGAGCTTCTCCCTGAGCAGGCCGTCTATCTGGAATATGCCCGCGGCGTTGCTCATGTGCACCTCCACCCTGATCGCCTTCTCCTCTCCCGGCTCGATCCTGACCCTCTCGACCGCGGCGGCGGACACGGAGTGTATGTTCACGTGCCCCGCCTCGAACGGTATGCGCGACCTGCCCTGGGCCATGTCGAGGGCGTCGGCCACACGCACCACCCCCGCCTCGATCGTGAGTGGCTGGCCCTCACTCCGGTGGGTGATGATCGCGTGCAGCGTCTCGGACACCACCACCCGCCTCACGGCCGCAGGATACAGCCCCTCGAGCAGCTCCAGCAGCTTGGGCTGCGCCACGAAGAGGCTCATCATCTCGTGGTCGTCGCGGTGGATGGACATTCCCGCGTCGTGGAGCAGCGACGCGAGCACGACGACCACCTCGGCGTCCTGCATCGTGAGCGCGTGGTCGGATACTACCGCCGGCTGTACCCCGTGTGCCACGAGCAGGCGAAGCAGCCGGAGCGCGATGTTCGCCACGATCTGGACGTGCACAGGGCCGTGGTCGCTCATGCCCAGGCGATCCACGCCGTTGATGTTCTGGCATCGCCAGATCGCGTGCAGGTCCTCGTCCGCGTTCACCCTCTCGAGCAGGCTCCGTAGCGTGGGGTTGTGACGCACGGGCAGGCGGATGGTCTCCCCCGGGCGCAGCGGGGTGGTGCCGGGCACCGCCCGGGTCTGGGGCTCGGGGAGCTCAAACCCCTCGGCCTCCTGGCGCTCTATCCCGTCGTCGCGTCGCTCGCTCAACGCTACCTCTCCTCGAGCTCACTCGTGCCTCATTATCATCCGCCGATCGCGCCCGCTTCAAGCCCGACCGCGGGACGACGGACGCAGGGGCCGGTCAACCGGTGCGCCGCGTCGTCCGAGATGGACGACGACCCCGAAGCACTCCGCGTGATGGTGAAGCGTTTCGAGGGCCAGGCGGTCGGGGGCGTGCGGGGTCCTTCCTACGTGTAGATATCGCGCCGCTGGAACGCCAGCACCGCGAGCACGACCAGCACCGCTGCAATGAGCGTGAGCAGGCCGAAGCTCGCCCAGTCCAGTCCCTCGATGATGGCGGGCCCGTAGTAGTCGAACGGGGAGAGGCGCCGCACACCAGCGAGGGCCGAAACGCTGTCCCCGGCGGCGTTCAGGGCGTAGCCGATGACGAGCACGACCGCAGGAACCGCTATGGCGGTCACACGCCGCCGGAACACCGCCGAGCACAGCATCGCGAGGCCACCGAACAGCATCGCGAGCGGCCAGATGTTCAGCACGGCGCTCACCACTGTCGCCGCCGGCAGATCCACGCCCGTGACGACCGCGGCTACCCAGATCAGCAGCCCGATGACGGCGAGGATGCCGAGCAGCGAGAGGGCGGTGGCGAGGATGTTGCCGACGACGAGCTGCCATCTCGGCAGCGGGTTGCTCATCAGTACGTCCAGCCGCCGATCCTCCTCCGCGCCCGCAATCGCCGAGGCGGAGTTGAGGATGGGGTAGAACGCGAGCGCGAGCGGCGCGATGAAGCTGAGCATCTCCGTCGAGAGAAACCCCTCGACGGTCCCAAAGCC